>JBFKSL010000131.1:0-9746 GCA_041626995.1 Ketobacter sp.
ATCTTAGTGCGGCCATTGCTGCAGCCCATGAGCGGGGTATTGAAAAAATACTTTGTATTGGCATCGATATGGAAAATATTGATGGTGTGGTTTCCTTAGCAGATCAGTATGAGAATGTTTTTGCCAGTGCTGGCGTTCACCCGTTGTATCAGGAAAGCCGCGAGCCAACCTTGCATGAGCTGGTGAGCATTGCAGAGCACCCTAAGGTTATCGGTATTGGTGAAACCGGGCTGGATTACTTTTATTGCGAAGGTGATATGGGGTGGCAGCAGGATCGTTTTGTTACCCACATCGAAGCGGCAGTACAAACTCAGTTGCCGTTGATTGTTCACACCCGTGGTGCCAAACAAGATACTTTGGCCATGTTAAAACAGCATGGCAAAGATAAGCTCCGAGGGGTGCTGCATTGTTTCACAGAAGACTTGGACATGGCCAAGCAGGCTGTAGACATGGGTTTCTATATTTCTATTTCTGGTATTGTGACCTTCCGCAACGCTACTGAATTAAGAGACGTTGTAAAGGCACTGCCATTGGAATCATTATTGGTAGAAACCGATGCCCCATGGTTAGCGCCGGTTCCCCATCGTGGTAAAAAAAATGAACCTCAGTATGTGGTAGAAGTGGCACAAAAAGTGGCGGATGAAAAAGGCGTGAGTTTGCAGCAGGTGGCCCAGGTCACAACAGAAAATTTCTATAACCTGTTTTCAAAGGCAAAATAATTAAATGATCGATTGGATGGTTGTGATAGGTGGCGCTGCTGGTGCAGCTGTTGGTGTGATACTGGGCTGGGTCATTGCTCGGTTGTATTACCTTGGGCTAACTCAAAAAAGCCAATTACAACTACAGCATGAACAGGAATTATTGACTCAAAACCTACAGCGATCTGAACAGCAGTTGCAGCAACATCAAGAGCAACTTAACCAGCGGGATGGTGAATTAAAAGAAGTGCGATCTCAGCTATCTCAAGTTGAGCACAGCCTGGTGCAAGCCCAGGAGCAGGTAAAACAAATTGCGCAACTGCAACAGTTACAAGAAAAAAACGAACACCAGATTGCTGATTTGCAATCAGAGCTAAAACAAGAGCATGGTCAGGTTAAAGATTTAAAAGCGCGTTTGGAAGCAGCTAACCGTGAAACAGAAGAAAAGGTGAAATTGCTACAGGAAGCCAAAGAGCAAATGCGCTTGGAGTTTCAAAATATTGCCCAAAAACTATTCGAAGACAAAAGCCAAAAGTTCACTACACAGAACAAAACCAATATTGGGGAAATTCTGAACCCGTTAAAAGAGCAGCTTTCTGAATTCAAAAAGAAAGTGGAAGATGTTTACGACAAAGAAAGCCGTGACCGTGTGAGTTTATTGCAGGAAATCGTTTCTCTGAAAGAGCTCAATACCAAGATGAGCACAGATGCCCTTAATCTTACCCGAGCATTAAAAGGCGACAATAAAGCTCAGGGCAATTGGGGTGAAATGGTATTAGAAAAGGTACTGGAAGCTTCTGGCCTGCAAAAGGGTAGGGAATACGAAACTCAAGGAAGCTTTGCTAATGACGAAGGCAAACGCTTGCGACCGGATGTGGTGGTGCACCTTCCCGATAACAAGCAAGTGGTGATTGATTCAAAGGTTTCCTTAGTGGCGTGGGAGCGGTTTTGTTCTGATACGGATGAAATGCAGGAAGCCAATTTAAAACAGCATATCGAATCTCTTAAGCAGCACATAAAAGAGCTAAGTGCGAAAGATTACGCCAATTTATATGGCATCAATACACCCGACTATGTGTTGATGTTTATTCCCATAGAACCTGCATTCTTAAAAGCGTTGGAAGTGGATTCCAGCCTGTTTGGTAACGCCTTTGATAAAAATATTATGTTGGTTTGTCCTTCTACGTTATTGGTCACCCTAAAGACCATTCATAATATCTGGCGTTACGAACATCAAAATAGAAATGCCATGGAAATTGCCAAACAAGCGGGCTCTCTACATGATCAATTTGTGTTGTTTTTGGATTCCATTGATGACATAGGCGATAAGCTAGGTAAAGCGCAAGAGGCCTATGATACGGCACGCAAGCGCTTAAAAACGGGTAGAGGGAATTTAGTGCGAAGGGTAGAGCAACTTGAGGTTTTAGGTGCTAAGGCCAAAAAAGCACTGCCTGAAAGCTGGGTGGAAGAAGCGGAAGAAAACGCAGACCCTGTGGAAGAGAGTCAGTAACTTAATCAATTTACTTTTTCCAAAGTAGATTGATTAGTGCACCCAATAAAATCATACTGCCACCCAGCCATGTCCACAACACAGGCATTTCATTGAATGCTACCCAGCCAATCGTTACGGAAAAAATTACCTGCATATAAGAAAAGGCTGTAGCGCGAGCAGCAGGTTCTGTTTGTAACGATTTAGTCAGTCCGATTTGGCCAACCTGCGTGAAAACGCCTACCACTAGCAGCCCTAGCCATTCCCAGCCATTAGGCATGACAAAATCATCACCCAATAATAGGATCGAAAACGGCAGCGCAATCATAGGGAAATAAAAAATAATGACCGAAGGATCATCGGATACGCTCAGTTTTCTAACCAATACATAGGCCACTGCGCTACCGAAGGCTCCCATAATGGCCGCCGCTAATGCCAGGCTTGAAAACGTTGCAGAATTCGATCCGAATAAAAATCCGGGCCTGGCGATAAGCAGCAAGCCAATGAAGCTGCAAACAATGCACACCAAGGTGGCTACATGAAGGCGCTCACGTAAAAATAACAATGCTAAAACAGCAGTAAACATGGGGTGCAAGTATTGTAATACCGTTGCTTCTGCCAACGGTATCGTGGTAACCGAGTAATACACACATACTAGTGCCAAAGTTCCTACAATGCCTCGGGCTAGCAATAGATCCTTGCGATTGCCCCATACTGAAATGCCCTTGCGCTTAACATCCAGGTAACTCAACACCAGCGATATAATGGATCGAGCAGCAACAATCTCAAGTACGGGAATACCTTGTTGGTTTACCCATTTAACAGCAGCGCCCATTAAGGCAAAGCCCATAGCGCTGAGAATCATATAACGTACACCCACAGGTACTAACTGGATCAAGCCCAAAATCTCCTGTTAAGAATTGAAAACTTTACTAAATAGAAAGTGAAGGGCAATACTACCCGAGGAAGGTTGCAGAGAATAGTTAAACGCTAAAGAAGAAAATGATTTTAACGTAGCCCCGAACAGGGCTCTACAAAGTCGATAACAAACTGATCCAAACCTATCACCAGAACCCCAATGGCTTCATTCTGCTTGTATACTGGGGCTGAAATTTTTACCAACATCAAGTGTGTGCTTTCATCAATCACTTCTTTTTGAATGTACACTTCACCCTTGTTTAAAATGATGGCTTGAGTGAATTGGTTTTCATCTCCCTGCCAATAGTCTGTGGTTTTTTCGGTAGCGGCAACTAAACCACCATCTATACCGATTAGCAAACCTTCTCCCTGAATCGAAATTTCTTTGATCCAAATACGCATATGCTCTGCTGCGGGGTGAATGATCCGAGATTCAATGATAGGGTCTTCAGGGGATAAATGGGGCCACATGGCTTCCAAGTAAGCAATATTGGGAAGGGTGTTGTTGTGCTGGATGATAGAATTTACCAAGTTGTCGGTTCGCGCTAAATCGCTAATTAAACCGGTTAAACAATTCCATGTTTGTCGGTGCGTTTCGGCATATGTAATAGAAGATAGCCCAACTGCAACAGCGATGGTGACAACATGCCACACCCAAAATTTCCTCATTCTTTAGCCTAATTCTCATCTCTTATCGTACATTCTAGCAGATAAAAAAAACCCGAACTCTGGGGGGGAGTTCGGGTTAAGACCAATAGGAGTTAAATATGCGGTACACGATCCTCGGTACCTGGACCACACTAGGCGACCCAACTAATGTTCTTTCTCACGTTTGGGGGGAAGTGAGCAACATCAGCACTTACAAGTATTATCCAAGGCTCCAAAACATCCAGTGTACTGTTAAACTGATTAGCAATTAAAATAGGCAACAAACTATAAAAAACGAATAAGTGCTTCTAAGTTGTTTAAATTGCAGCAGATTTAGTCTGGTTTGGAGTTGATGGGAGTGATGTTGGATTCAGAAGTTTCTTCCTGGCTATCCAGTTTCTTAACACCAGACTGGTACACAAGAGCAGATTCCTGCTCCATACCGCTGTATGCACCACTGCCTTTCCATGGAATCAGGCGCTCATTTTCATAAACTTGAAAATCAATAAAGGGATATTTCACTACCTCAAAACTGGGGGAAAGATCTATTTCATAAGGTAGACATAACTTGGGGTGTCGTCGTAGTAATTGAACACCTTGTTCGCTGGAAGTTTTCACTAGGGGGTAGAGTGGAAACTGAATAAACCCAAAACATTCGGCCACAAAAGCGGCAGTAACGTTTCTGGTATTGCGTCCAGCCCAATGGCGAAACACCGCCCGTCGCCAGCGGAAAGGTAGCAACCCCCAAGGAAAAAAGAAGCGCAACAGATCGAATAGATTACTGCCGCCTCGATGAGATCCCAAACGATTCACAGCAAACCGTGTGATTTGCTGAATCTGTTTTTCATTCAGGCTTTTGGGACGACAGACACGAATATGTTCATGCTCATAGCTGAGTAGAGGTTTAATGGTTATGCCTTCGCCCAACTTCGACTCCGCCAATAATGGCGTGTCGTTGGGGCCTTGGTAAAAATGCTGGATGATGGTTTTTAAATCCTGATCTTCAATATCCATTGGGCGGCCAATATACAAAGCAGCATGGCTCCAAATGCTTTGGCTAATGGATTGAATGACTTTGTCGACTCGGCCACGACCTTGCACGAGCAACACGTCGCATGGTTTCAGCTCAAAGCGCATTTTTTCAAAATCGCTTAAACCGTGATCCTTAGGCTCACCGGTTTTGGTTAACCAATGGATGATAAAGGTAGCTAGATTTCGTAGTAACTGCATCGATCTCTCCCTGGCGGGTTTTAGGCGAATTGCGGAATTAAATCCACAGCACGCTTCAGCCGCTCTTTCGGGGTGTAAAAGTGAGGTGAGAATCGGATGCCGCCGCCGCGATAGGCGCAAACAATTCCCGCTTTTTTCAAATGTTCAAATAATTCGGTAGAGGCAATTTGCTTGTGTTTAAAGGTAATAATACCGGATCGCAAGGGGCGTTGGGTATCGGTCAACAATTCAAGATCGTCTCTTTGGCTAAGAAGCTCTTCCAAGTACTGAATGTTGCTTAATAGTTGCTCTTGAACCTGATTAACGCCCACTTCCAGCAATAATTCCAGGCTGCTATTTAGGGCATAGGTGCCCAGCATATTTGGGCTGCCACACTCATAACGCTTGGCGTCGCTAGCGGGTTCCCATTCTTTCACATCATAGTTACCGCGTAATTTCACCATATGCCAGCCAAACTGATGCAGCTTCAATTGGTTTAGCATACGGTCGTTAATATAGAACAGTGCAACACCTTCCGGCCCCAGCATCCATTTGTGACCGTCTGCCACCACAAAATCCGCTTGATTGGTTTGCACGTTAAAGGGCAGGGCGCCAATGCTTTGAATGGCATCAATACAATACAGAATATCCCGTTGGCGACAGGCTGCGCCCAGTTTTTCCAAATCCAGTGCTAGACCGGTTCCATATTGCACTGAGCTGATAGAAAGTAATTTCACCGAGGGGGTGAGAGCCTCAATGATGGCTTGTTCTGGGTCGGGCCCGTTTAGTGGTACTTCAACCACCTTCAGCCCTAGGCTTTGCAGTGACTCCCAGACGATTCGATTGCTGGGAAACTCCTGATCGCTGATCACAATGATGTCGCCAGGTTGCCAATTCAGGCCATAGGCAATCACCGATAAGCCTTCTGAGGTATTTTTCTGTAGCGCAATATTCTTTTGAGAGGGAGCATTAATCAGCTTTGCCAGCTTCTTGCGTAGAGCCGTCTCCACTTCCAACCAATGGGGATAGTCGGTGGCACCACGTTGCATATTTTCCTGTGCAAACTGGGATACTGCCTCTACGGTACGTTTCGGCCAGGGCGCCACTGCCGCATGATTGAGGTAAAGAACTTCGTCTTCAATGGGAAACTCAAGTTGCAAATCTAAGGTAGGCAAGGCAGTAATTCCTGACTGAAAGTGAATCCATAGTCTATATTGACAGTTAGCGTGACTCAAAGGTCACATTGTTGCTGGTTTGAATGATTGTTGGACAACATGTTGAGCCCAAGGGGTTTATCATTGAATTGAATCAATATTTTAACGGACAACAATAGGAAACTGATAAGAAATTGCGCATAATTGCGCAAAAAATAGTGGTAAGTGGAGCGAAATTGATGAGTGATCTGCAGAAAGCCAGCCAAAAAGCACAGGAGTTCAGACGCAGGGAAGAAGAGATCCTAGAGCAGGCTCAAGCACTCTTTATCGAGCATGGTGAAGATAAAGTAACCGTCGAGATGATTGCGGATGCAGTCAATATTGGCAAGGGAACCATATATAAGCATTTTGAGACCAAAGACGAAATCTATCTGCGCCTTATGATTCGTTACGAAGAAGAATTGGCGGAGATGTTCGAAAAGCTTAATGAAAGTGAGTCGGAAGACCGCGCCAAGTTGGCAAAAGATTACTTTTCATTCCGTATGAATGATCCAGATAAGTATGCCTTGTTTGACCGCTTGGAGCACAAACTAACCAATAAGACCTCGTGCCCTGATTTAGTGTCAAAGCTACATGAAATTCGTGCCATGAATTTGGATAAGCTGGCGGCGTCCATTCAGACAAAAATTGACGATGGTACGTTGGAAGATGTTCCTGCCTATTACCACATTTTTGCCGCTTGGGCGTTAGTGCATGGCGCTGTGGCCTTATACCATTCCAAGTTCTATCAGGACTTTATTGAAGACAAAGAAGCTTTCTTCAGCTTCCTGGGCGATATTGGTATCCGTATGGGTAATCGCCGTAAATAAAAACTGATCATAGCCCTCGTAATCTATCTATACTTATACAAAGCTCGATTACGAGGGCAAGCAATTGTTAAAAATCGCTTTTTTTCTTTTTAGCGTCATTTTGCTAACAGGCTGCAGTTCCAACTCCTATTTGGCGCGCTCATCAACCAATGCCATGGGGGAATTATCCCCCATGGGTAGTCGGCAGGTGGTTCGCCAGCGCCAGCAAGCATTGGCCAGTCACTATCGAATCAGTGTGGGGCAGGCTACAGCCGGACTGCACGCAAATGACAATCAGGATCTCAACAAGATCGCCAGTGAAACTCTGTCAGAACACTTAAAGCATTACTTTGTTCATGTGAATGAGATAAACAAGCCTATGGGTTTATCAGCCGCTTTGCAGAAAGCCGCTGAGCATGGTGATCAACTGTTGATGTATCCACGTGTAGAGCGTTGGCCCAATATCAAACCGTTGCGAGTGCGCGAGTGTGAGGATGAGCAGGGGCAAAAAACCACCAGTTTACGCGATTGTGGTCATGATGACAGCGTTGAAGAATCTGATGAACTGGTGCTGACCATCGCCGTATTCGATGTGGTGGGTGGTATGCAGGTGGATTCCATAACTGCGCGCTCCAGTATGGGCGTGAAAAGCTACCTTTTTGAAGACAGCCTTAATGAGTTGCAGGTATTGAATGAAATGGTGGTTAACCGCTTGTCTGCACAAGCAAACTTGCATTAATGGCAATGCATGTTACATTGAATATGACATGCTTGAATTGTCGGACAAAATAAATAAGTTAGATTAATTAATAAGTTAACTTGATCCCTGATGGGTTAAATGGATGTACGCCAGAGCGCTACACGCAAGCACTGGTGGTATGGGGTTTTGTGGGTTACAGGATATGCTCGGAGGCTTCTCATGAAGCGCTTTTTCGACCGTCTTTCCATTGCCAACAAGTTGATGGCTATCAATCTTGTGGTGGTGACTATTGCGCTTAGTTGCGCATTAACATTCTATTTGTTGGATGAACGCGCTAAACAGCGTCAGTGGCTGGTTGATGAATTGAAGGTAGAAGCCCGGATATTGGCTTCTATTTTGGACGTTCCCCTACAGCAGAACGATATTGAACAGATTAATCGCATACTTTCTAGCCTGCAGAAGCAGGATAGTATTGAGCATGCTGCAATATTTGATGTTCAGCAAAAACCAATAGCCCTCTATTCACGCCGTGATATAGCTGAACCATTTTCCAGTTATCCTCCTGCCATTGCCCGCTTTCAAGAGCAGTCGGCAGATTCAACCTCTGTGGTGTTTACCAAGCAAGGCTTGATACTTAGCCAGCTTATTCAGCATGGGGGCTCCCAGTCGATATTGTATGTGCATGCCAGCTTGGCTGGAATTAGCGAAAGCGTAAGCAACAATATGTTGACTGCATTGCTGGTTATATTGATTGCAACGGTGATGTCTCTGTTGGTAGTGCAGCGTATGGTATGCCAAGTGATACGTCCGGTGAAAAAAGTGCTGCAAGCAGCAACAGAGGTTAGTCAAGA
The DNA here is from genome assembly GCA_041626995.1 of Ketobacter sp. Taxonomy (GTDB): domain Bacteria; phylum Pseudomonadota; class Gammaproteobacteria; order Pseudomonadales; family Ketobacteraceae; genus Ketobacter. The sequence goes on from JBFKSL010000131.1 coordinate 8,516, forward strand.
AGGAAACTATCAAGTTAGAGTGAAGCAATACAGCCAGGATGAGCTGGGTGAATTGGCCAAGGCGTTTAACTATATGCTGGAAACGATCGCAGAGCGTGATACAGAGCTAAGCAAGCATCAACTGTGCTTGGAAGCAGAAGTTCAAGAGCGTACCCAGGAGCTACGTTACGCCAATGAAAGCCTCGAAAACACAGTAGTAGCACTAAAACAGGCCAATCGTGCCATTCGTATATCGGAAGAAAGCAAACGGGTCGCAGAAGCCAGCGCGCAATCGAAAGCGCATTTTCTTGCCAACATGAGCCACGAACTTCGAACTCCCATGAACGGTGTATTGGGAATGTTATCATTGCTAAATGAAACCAGCCTGGATCAAGAGCAGCGCGACTATTTAAATGTAGCTTACGAGTCTGGACATGTGTTATTGGAATTGATTAACAACGTTTTGGACTTATCCAAAATAGAGCAGGGCAAGCTAAACCTGGAAACCATCGAGTTTGATTTGCGTAACACCATTGAAGAAGCCTTCTCTATTTTAGCCAGCCCAGCTCAAAACAAAGGGTTAGAGCTAATATTGCAATGGCAGCCAGAAGCACCTCTAACGGTTGTGGGAGATCCTACTCGCTTTAAACAGTTAGTGTGCAATTTGGTGGCTAATGCCATTAAGTTTACCGCGCAAGGTTATATTCAAATTCAGGCCTCGTTATTGGAAGATTATGGAACCAGAAAGCGTTTTCGTTTTGAAGTTCAAGACACTGGCATTGGAGTAAAAGAAGAAGTGCGCGAGCTGATTTTTGAGAAGTTCTCGCAGGCGGATTCTTCCACTACTCGTGAATTTGGTGGCACCGGGTTGGGTTTGGCGCTATGCAAACAACTCACCCGCTTAATGGATGGCGAAATTGGTGTGGAAAGCGAATATGGAGAAGGCAGTAACTTTTGGTTTGAAGTCACTTTTGCTGCAGCCAATTCCCAACCAGAGGCCGAAATAGATTCCAATTTTGAGCATTGGTTGTTGCTGGAGCCCAGTAAAGAAATGGGCGATGGTTTTAGAAGTTATCTAAATGGAATAGGCTATTCCTTAGAGCACTGTGAAAGTGCAAAGCAATTAACTTCTATTCTGAGCGGCATGCGTGGTTGTCAGTTTGATGGCGTGATTTTAAGCCTTTCTGCTGGTGTAGAAACGGTAGAGAACCTATTAATGAGCCCAATACTGCAACGGGCGATTGCCAAACAA
>JBFKSL010000132.1:0-9716 GCA_041626995.1 Ketobacter sp.
ACAAAAAAACCACGACTGGCTCGAGTAGTTAACTGTAAAGAACCCACCACCGCTGGCACGAAGAAAATTGCGCTGATGGCAGAAAACATCAACTTAAAACTATAAACAGACAAAACACCGGAAAAAGCGGAAACCCCCAGCAGTAGGGATAACAACATGGCAACGATTAGAGCTTTATCTAAGTTGGGAAACCTAGAATGGGTCATTAAATAATGACGACTCATAGAACTAGCGAACAAAAGTGCTAAACATTGCATCGCCATTTCGGATGCCTGCCCTAAATATTCCGCTGAAAGATTAAAATAGTCTGCTAGAAACTTTTCTTTAACTAAGATAAGCGCAAAAGCTGATAGCAAAAAACCAGACAAATAAAGGTATCTCACTTCACGGAGAGAAACAAACACAAATACGTTGTATGCAAATAACGCCAGGACAGAGCCAAAAAACAGCCCCCAACCAATAACACTTTTACGCTTAGATAATAGATAGGATTGTTCTTCCCATATACGGATTGACATGTTCAAGCTACCATCTACCCGCAGCTTAAGGTAAAACTCAGATGTATTTTGCGAACTCATTTCCACCGGGTATGCCAAAGAACGATCATACAAAGGAGGAACCTGACGATACTCTTGCTCCGATGATGGCTTAAGATAGAATGCGCTTTCCAAAATATGGTAGCCCGGTAATACCAAACGCCACTTAGACTGGTCGCCACCGCCATCTAAATTACTTTTTCTCACACGTCCATATAGCCAATACTGGGCTCTAGAATCAGACTGTCCAACCGTGACATCATCCATATCAATAAAAGCCTGCTGCCCTTGAACGACCACATCTTGTAAGGACATAGTTCCAGAGCGATCAACATATACTTTTAGATAACCACCTATGTCCCTTTCCTTGACAGTATCTGCATTTAATAAAACCGCCGGCTGAGTATCCATTACCCATACTTTAGACGCGGCGGTTACATCGTTCGCAGTGGGGGGCAAATAGAATAAAAAGCCAAAACACAGGGAAAGCAAGCCCCTGAATATTGATATTGAAAATGATTTGTTGTGCAGGCTGCTATTCAACAGCATAAATGGCCTACATCCCTTTATAGAGGAAGCGACCATCAGGTAATTTGACACATTTTGAACCCCATCTAATTGACGTTGGCCCAAATCCCTGGCATTAGTATTATTACAGATTATATAAGCCTTTGTTTAGCTTAAAAAATAGTCGCAATTAAAGGATTTGTCTAACAATCTTAAGCACAAGCTGAGATGGTTGATTATTGAGGAAATCTTTGTGGAATATATTCAACCTGTTGATTATTAAAGTATTTCACATATTTGCCGATAACCTATGATAGAACCCTTTAACTTGCTTTGATAGATGACAGGCAGATTTCATGTTACTGATGCCGCGAATACACCGAAGACAGATCGAACGACTCAAGTCGAATCGGTCAATCCGTGTACACGCGACGGAACGCACCAAAGCCACGGAACCTCACGAACGCCCCCAATATGTGGAGCGCCGAACCTCTTCAACCGAACGCCGCAAACAATCAATACCGGTAAAGGAGGATCGCCGTAAAGCCGACCGCCGCAATGCCCATCACAAACTGCGGCCAGAAATCCGCTCCATGCTTGAAAATGCTGGAAATCGCAATGCGGCCACCATTCAACGTGGTGGTGTTTACATTAACGAAGATGTCTAGGCTCTTAGCGCACCAAAATAGATCGATTTTCAATTCCTGGTGATTTCTCTGTAAATATATTGGCGTTTAGTCGCCCAGATGCATAGAATTGTGCGTCTTTAAAAACAGGATGACAGGAGATCGAATCAATGAAACAACCTGTACGCGTTGTGGTCACCGGTGCAGCCGGTCAAATCAGCTATTCTTTGCTTTTCCGTATCGCCGCTGGCGAAATGTTGGGCCTGGATCAACCCGTAATTCTTCAAATGTTGGAAATTACCCCAGCCTTGGAAGCCCTGAAAGGGGTAGCCATGGAATTGGACGATTGTGCCTTCCCTCTGCTGGCTGGCATGGTTATCACCGATGATCCAAACGTTGCCTATAAAGATGCGGATTATGCGCTGTTGGTTGGTGCCCGTCCTCGTGGACCAGGTATGGAGCGTAAAGATCTTCTGGAAGCCAACGCCGCTATCTTCTCAGTACAAGGTAAGGCGATTAACGATCACGCAAGCCGCGACATTAAAGTATTGGTAGTAGGCAACCCTGCCAATACCAACGCATTGATCGCGCAGCGCAATGCACCAGACATCAACCCACGTCAGTTCACTGCTATGACCCGTTTGGACCATAACCGTGCTTTGACTCAATTAGGGCAAAAGACTGGTACCTCTATTAATGACATCACTAAGATGACCATCTGGGGCAACCACTCTTCCACCCAATACCCAGACATCTCCAAAGCCCTGATCAACGGCGAAGGTGCAGAAGGTAAAGTTGAGCAAGATTGGTATCGCAACGAATTTATTCCTGTTGTCCAGCAACGTGGCGCCGCCATCATTAAAGCACGCGGTGCTTCTAGTGCTGCTTCTGCTGCCAATGCAGCAATTTTTCACATGCGCGACTGGGCCCTGGGCTCTGCAGAAAACGACTGGGTAAGCATGGGCGTATACAGCGACGGAAGTTACGGCATCGCTGAAGGCTTAATCTACTCTTTCCCATGCGTATGTAAAAACGGCGACTGGGAAATTGTTCAAGGTTTAGAAATCAGTGAGTTCAGCCAAGAAAAAATGGCAGCCACTGAAACTGAACTAGCTGAAGAGCGTGATGCGGTTGCTCACCTGCTTCCATAATTAAGCAGTTCAAAATACCAAAAAAGGCCGGTTAGTTCTGCTAACCGGCCTTTTTATTTCATTCAATATTTATGGCATTTTTAATTCTTGTTCTGAAACGATTACACCGTTGTTATCAGCATAAACGAATTCACCGGGGTTGAAGGTAACACCGGCAAACGTTACTGGAATGTTTAGATCCCCCCTTCCTTTTCGGTTACTCTTAATAGGAATCGTACGTAGTGCCTGCACACCCAAATCCGTCTTGCGGATCTCATCAACATCGCGAATGCATCCAAAAATTATGAGCCCTGCCCAATTATTTTCAGCGGCTTTTTCCGCCAGCATATCACCTAACAAGGCACACCGAAGAGAACCGCCGCCATCCACCACCATGACCTTACCGTCACCGGGGTTGGAAACGTGTTCCTTTACTAAAGAGTTATCCTCATGACATTTTACCGTAATGACCTCCCCACCAAAGGCAGCTCGGCCACCATAATTTGTGAAAATAGGTTCTGCCACACGAACCAGTTCGGGGTAAGCATCACATAAATCAGGAGTTACTATGGTCATGGTTGCCTCAATAATTAATTTGAATTAATGCCAGCCATTTTAACAATGTTGTCGTGGGTGTACACATTAACCTGGGGGAATTGATGATTACTCTCTTGATGGGCCACGCATTCATTCACCATGGCTTGTGCAACCCATTTACCAGGGATGGCTTTATAAGGCGATAACACTCCTTTCAGTAAAGGATTAAACACCGGCATAAACTTCGAAGCGAGTGTTTCACCCAAACGACTTTCCTCTCTTTCTCCCAAAAGCAAAGATGGCCGATAAATGGAAAGGTTTTGATATGCCAGCTCTTTCAAATGGTCTTCCAACTCCCCTTTTACGCGTGAGTAGAAAAACAAAGATGACTGCGATGAACCCAATGCTGACACTAAATAGAAGCTTTTTACATTATGAGCGCGCCCCAATTCCGCAGCGTCAACACAATATTGAAAATCCACCTTTTTAAAATTGGATTTACTGCCTGCCTGTTTTATTGTGGTTCCCAAACAACAAATAATGGAATCAACCTCAAACAGGTGGGGGTATTCATCAAGGCGATCAAAGTCCACCAGCGCGTTATACAGTTTCTGATCTTTGATGGATAAATTTCGTCGAGTAGGTGCCAACACTTCAGTGACTTTTGGCTCATTTAATAAAGCGTGCAAACAGTGGCGCCCAATCAGCCCTGTCGCTCCCAAGAGAAGCACTTTCATTAATTTTCCTCAATGCTAGGCGGTTTTACGCTGAGAGTTAGGGCTTTGGGGTGGCTTGGAATCCGGCACCACGGTGTCGCTCGCTTGCTCGTTACTAGACCCTATCCAAAGGCGAATTTTAGCATTGAGTTCATCAAGATTAACAGGCTTGGAAAGATAATCATCCATACCAACAGCAAGACATTTTTGATGCTCACCCTCAACTACGCTTGCGGTCATGGCAATTATGGGTATATGAGAATCTGTATCGGCTTCTTTTTCACGCCAAGCCTTAGTGGTCTCATATCCATCCAATATCGGCATCATGCAATCCATGAGAATTAAATCGAAGGTTTTTTCTTCCAATAAGCCCAGCGCTTCTTTGCCGTTAATCACACTAGTGACCACATAGCCTAATTTGTGAAGCATGCCACGGGCCACCATCTGATTCACAGCATTGTCTTCTACCAAAAGAATGCGTTTACCTTGTAGCTCTTCAGCACTAGCATCGGCTTTGTCATCCAAATCCCCTACTTCTGCCACAATTTCAAAGCAACGCAATAAGGTTTTGCACAATTTCTCACGAGTTACGGGCTTACTCAGCCATTGCACATCGTACTCCTGCACCATACCCAAGCGAACAGCATCGGCCCTCTGTGGTAATGATGACAAGACAACAACTCTTAAAGCATCTTTTAACGTCTGCTGCGACTGAATATTTTTTACTAATTCAAAATTGACTGATTGAGATAACGGTAAATTAATAAATAACAGATCGAAAGGACGCCCGTTTTTTTCTCCCTCTAGTAAAGCAGTTAGGGTATCCTCCTCCGCGTGCATTGCCGTGGAGTTGATATCTAAACTGGACAAGTGGAACGCCAATGATTCTACTACTGCTTTGGACTGACATAGAATAAGCGCCTGCTTATTACTAAGTTCCTGCAGGCCAGATACTTTCTGAGCTTGCTGAGTAGACAATTGAAGCTCCACAGTAAACCAGAATTCGGTGCCTTTGTTTTTTTCACTGGTAAATCCGATATCACCATTCATGCACTCTGCCAGGCCTTTACTGATGGCCAACCCCAGACCAGTACCAGACTGCACTAAATCGCTTCGAAATTGCTTACTGGAAAACGCCTCAAACAAACGATCCTGCTGTTCGGGATCAATGCCCTTACCATTGTCTTCTACGGTTACTTTTAGATTTGCCGTACGATCAGACGTTTTTTCTACATTAACTCTTAATACCACATCCGTACCATCACTGTATTTAATGGCGTTAGATACAAGGTTGTTAATTAATTGCGCCAGACGGCCTTGATCTGCCCGTACTCTAACCGGAATCTCCAATTCGTACACGCAACTTAGCTCAATGCCATTTTCGTGTGCTCGTGGACCTAACAATTCCAAAGTCTGGTCAATGCAACGCTTTAAATTGAACACGGTTTCGTTAAGCTGAACCTGACCAGAACTGATACGAGAAAAATCCACAATATCATCGATCAAACTTAACAAGGCTTCACCAGAGTGAACAGCTACTTTTTGAAGCTCCCTCTGCTGATCGCTTAAATTTGTATCATCCAGTAATGCCAACATACCCAAAACATTATTCATTGGCGTTCGAATCTCGTGGGTTATATTAGCAAGAAATTCAGTTTTGAACTGGCTGGCATCATTGGCCATATTAACCGCGTGGGACAAATCCCTGGCCTTACGATGCAACTCATGGTGTGCGTGTACATTATCCCAGTGACGAACATTCATTAATTTGGATTGGCGTACGAACATAGCCCATAACACAAACAAACCAGCAGCAATTATCACGCCGTTCACATCTGCTATCACAGTATACGCCGCTACAATGGGCACAAAGGCGGCAAGATGCTTGATTAAATTTCGTTGGTGATAAGGAGACCATTCCACATTACTTATACTGGAATACCCAACCACATATAAAGTGGCTAAAAAGGAGTTCACGCTAAGTTTATCAAGTAAAACAATACTGGCGGCAAAAGAACCTATATAGAATGCTGTGGTAATCTGTGAGCCAATAAATAACATCCGCCAACGAGCTGGCCCCGCGCCATAAACGCTGTCAAAGCGGATGATAAGATAAAAGGTTAATGAAGAAAGAAAAAAGAGTGAGGCGCCAAATAGCGTGGTTACCCTAGGATGACTTGAGTAATAATCGCCAACACTGGCCACAAACAGGAACATTATAATGTTGGCGGCGATAATATAGCGACCTTGCGCCGCTAGGTTTACATCCACCTTACGTAGAATTTTTCTATCCTTAAGTAGCTTTTCGCTCCGTATCATGAAGTGCTGCCATTTTTCCCTTTCCCCTGATATCTTTCAGTATAGACCCAAAAAGCCAACTTCGACCTAGCGCTTAAGCCATTGTATATTATGGTAAATTTTCAAAATCTCAGTAAAAATAGGTCAACTTAATCTGAATATAATCGTCACTATCAATAATGCTCAACTTACGACTGGAGTCAGATAATGACTGGAGTTGTTGCAGCGACTCTAATGCAAATTGATTGTCAAAGATTACATCCAGCCCCTCCTGCTCTATTAAGGCCGAAATAAACTCAAGGATTTCGCTATAACTAACCGCACCTGCATCAAATAAATTTGATTGAGCCAACGCTGTTAGTATTTCGACATTAGTATCATCAACTTGCGGTTCACCTCTCTCTAATACCGTTACCGCTTGAATTTCTAACATCATGTCTGAATAAATTCGACGCTCGAACTCAAGCGAAAATATCTTCTCCTCCGTATCTGGGTCCCAAAGAAAACCCGCCATCATTGAAGAATCAAATTCATCATTGAAAGTAAAACGGCCACCAAAGCCTACGTCGTGCTCTAAGTAACCCGGTGTACCATCGTCCCTTGAGTCATGCATAAACTCAGTAATAAAAGTCATATCAGCATTGGTATCAAATAAACTGTAAAATGAGTACTCAACCCCCATCACTGCAGCCCAGTAATCTTCTCGTTCACTGCGCACACCAACACCTTCGAATTTAACTGCCCAACCTTCATAAATGTACTCAAGCTCAAGACCATATTGATCCATATGATGATAATTTGGGATCAAACGCACATCATCCATATCACCTAAAAAGTCCATTAGGTCGATGGAATACCAAGGCTCTCGATTCACTCCTGAGAATATTGAAAATGCCATCTCAACATAATCATTAACAGGCCGCTGCCAACGAACGGCAAAATCAATGTCTCTTTGACTGGTATCACTGCTATAGATAGGGTTGTCAGTATCAACCACTATGGGCGTTCTTAAGCGCCCATCAGGCCCAGGAAATGTGCGTTCACGAAACCCTACCAACAAAAAGAAATCAAAAATCCCCCAGTCATGAACCAGGGATAGATTTATCATGGGCTGACCAAGTTTTTCGTCATCACCATCTACTAAATCCTGTTGATTAATAACATCAACCAAGTTAATAAATTCAGTCTTGCCCCAAAATACCCGAGTAACACCTGAGCGTAGCTCCCAATCATCTCCAACGTGCACCCAAAGTAACTCACGAATATCAAAGTGAGTTCGCTCTGAATCTTCCTGATCCAGAATGGCATATGGTAAAAATGTTAAGGTGTCTAAATCATCATTCCATGCTCTGTAATATTCAGCCCCCAATCTTAACGCAAATACGTTTTGGCCTTGGTTAAACTCACCTGGATCTTTGTAATAGCGATACTCCAACCCCGTGTCTGCAGTCCACTCGCCTTCTTCAAATAAGGGTTCAAACAGCGCAAATGCTGGAGTACAGAAAGAGCATACAAGTGCAAGGCAGGCTATGAATCTGAACTGCATAATTCACCAAAACCAAAATTTCTATTTATTATGAGTGAAATGAAGTCACAAAAAAGCCGCACCGGTTAGTTACCAAGTGCGGCTTTTACTTATCGAGCGCGCTTCAAGCTATTTTTATTAAAATCAGAATCGCTTAAGCCGGTTTTGAATTGAATATCACTTTGCTGTAAAACCGTGCTACGACCTGTCTGGTGATTCACCATTACCAATTCATCAGGACGCCAAAACTTGTCTTCATAAAGTTTAAAACCATTCGAAGTTAAGGTCTTTAAATGGCTCTTCTTACGGTCGTAAAACTCTGCTTTTAAAGTTCGATAATGCTCCTTATCTACCCAAGTAATTACCTTGGTATAACCCGAATTTTTATCTTTCGGATAACTCTCAACAACAAAACAATCCTGCCCTTCATAAACTTCATCACGAAGGTACTTATAATTGTAATCTTCAATTAATTGACCACCGATATCTTCAAAGGAAAATTCACTTCCCATGAAAGGACCGGATTTTTTACTAGAGGCGATTTTTTTAACCCGCTTTAACGCAGGGAGATATAACCATTGGTCATCATCTTTTTCAGCATGTTGAAACGTTAACAATGCAGTACCCTTCTGATCTTTTGGAGACAAGAACACCATCAACGTCTTATCGCCTTCTTTCCCCTGCCCCTCAAGAGCCTTAACCTTCATCTCACGCTCACTGGTAGCCTGCTGTTTATTTTTCAAGATCATCAGCATATTGGCTTGATTGTCTACAAACCCATCATCCCGCTTTTCCGCTTCTGCAAAGATGGCATAGCCTTTCTCTTCTGGTGTTTCAGCATGTACTGCAGGTACAGCTAAAAGCGCCGCAACCCCTAGTGCAGCCAAATATTTATTCTTAGTTTTCAACAACATACTGAACTTTTCCTCTTTGATTTATGAAATCACGCAAGCATCTTATCATAAAGACAGCCAGAATTTATTGATTGATAGTAGCAACTTTACAAAAAGGTGTACATTGTATATTAAGTTGTTTTAGAGGATTGGTAAAGGGGTTTCCACTCGAAACGCCTTTACCATTGATGACAGCAGAACGCTAAGCACCGAATCTGCTTGTACACCTCGTCAATACAAAGTCAAGTGATGCTTTTTACGACTGAACTGACGCCATTTGCTTTTACAGATTCAATACCTTTATCGCGCATTTGTGGAGATGAATACATTTCGCTTGTGCCAATTATTTCGTGATTTTTGGCAACTAAATTAAAATAGGCTTGACCGTTACTTGCCGTCAGTCTTTTAAAGTTACTGTCATCCGCACAATTGGCTCTTACCGATTCAATTCCGTTTTCTGCCGACTCTTTTTGCTTGTACAACTCACTTACTAATATCACTTCTGAATTCGCAGCTTTCAATACAAACATATATTGTTTATCTTTACTTAGAGAAAGCTCATACCATCCTTTCATAGTTAATCTCCTTCTTCCTTTAATTTATTTTCGTTACATAGACATAATGGACACTCAGCAAAGAGTACTGACCTCCTATCGTGGGTTAGCCGAAGCCAGCGCCATACTTTAGCTATAAACGGAGGCCAGCACCCATGGATAAAAATAGCATAATGTCAAACGAGGTAGGTAGCTACAAAAAATTCGTTACTGCCAGTAAAAGAGCGTGGCTGAGAAACTTGACGCAACAACCGTTAGTAGTAAAGCGAATACAGTAGTTTAAAGTTTACTGCGGTAGTTACACACATGATCGCGGACCACTAAAACACGCTGCGACAACAATCTAATCAGAACGCCACCGCTGTTTAAAGTCTCAAATAATAAGGTTTAACCG
>JBFKSL010000133.1:0-9714 GCA_041626995.1 Ketobacter sp.
AGTCAGGTGGCGCCCCATTATAAAACCGTGATCTGGCTGCCGCCGTTCCATGATATGGGATTAATTGGTGGGGTTCTCACGCCGGTATTTGTGGGCACCAAGGTTACCTTAATGTCGCCATTAAGTTTCCTTAAAAACCCTTACATCTGGTTGAAGACTATTTCTGATATGGGAGCCAAAGTAAGTGGTGGTCCCAATTTCTCATACCAATACTGTGTGCGTAAAGTGAGTGATGAGCAATTGCAGGAATTGGATCTTTCTTCTTGGCAGGTGGCCTTTAATGGAGCGGAGCCCATTCAGGTAGATAGTTTAAATAGTTTTGCTGATAAGTTCGGTCAATGTGGATTTGATTCGAAGGCCTTCCTGCCTTGTTACGGTTTAGCAGAGGCAACTTTGTTTGTGGCTGGCTCGCCTGCAACACGAGGGCCGAAAGTGATGCACGCAGATCTTGATCAGTTATCAAAAGGTCAGCTTAATCTAGATCAGCACGAAACTGCCGGAAAAGGCACTGCTCCATTGGTAAGCTCCGGTGTGTTGGCTATAGAAACTGACGTGCAAATCGTTAACCCCCAAAGCCATGAAGTTTGCGAGTCGGGTGAAGTGGGTGAGATCTGGGTGAACAGCCCGTCGGTGGCGCAAGGTTATTGGAACAAACCCAGTTTTTCCGACAGCGTTTTCCGAGCGCAATTAAAAGGCGATAATGGTAAAACCTATATGAGAACCGGTGATCTGGGCTTTATGTGGGATAACGAATTATACGTTACCGGCCGCATTAAAGAGTTGATTATTGTTGCCGGTAAAAATCATTATCCCCAGGATATCGAGCTTTCCTTGCAATCATCTAATCCTACATTCCGTAAGGGATGCGGCGCTGCCTTCGCTATTACTGAGCAAGGCAAAGAACAGTTGGTGGTAATGCAGGAAGTTTCCGGTGCGGCAGCAGGCCAAACTGATTTTCAACAGTTGGCGTTAGCAGCATCAAGAGTTATTGCCACGCGCCATGGTATTACGCCTAAAGCTTTGGTGTTCATTGCTCAAGGTACATTACCGAAAACATCAAGCGGAAAAATTCAGCGAACGGAGGCGAAAAAGATTTACGAGCTGGGTAATATAACGCCCCTATACTCCTGGGAAGCCGCAAGCACTCAGGTGGTGAATAAAGCGAGTGAAAAGCAAGAAGAAAGAGAATTTACTGATTGGCAAACCGAATTATATTTTGAAATGCAAACATGGGTAAGTGACAAACTAAGTGTAGAGCCTCATCATATTGACCTTGATGTGACTTTCTCTGAGTTGGGTGTGGACTCCATTGAAGCGATTGATTTAGTTGATCGTTTACAAGATCGAATTGAGCGAACCATTCCTGCCACAGAATTATTGCGTTATCCTACCGTTAAAGCATTGATTGATCATTTTGCAAACGAATTAAATGAGAAGGATCTCACCCATAACAATAAAGAAGAATCACTAACGAAAAACACAGCGTAGATGTACGAGAGGGCACAAGGACGGTGCCTTCTGCGAGTCACGCCGTAGCCTAGATACTAATACAACAATTTTAATAACTAAGACCAATAAAAGAATACGACTTAAAAAGTCGCGGGGTTACTATGTCTAACAATAACACTGATACCGCCAAACTACTTAAACAGGCACTTAAAGAGTTAAAGAAATCAAAGGATTCTGTTCAGCGTCTAGAAAAAGAAAAATACGAACCTATCGCCGTAATCGGTTTAGGTTGCCGCCTGCCTGGTGGCGCCAATAGCCCCGATAAATTGTGGGAGCTGTTGAAAAATGGTGAAGACGTTATCGAAGATATGGTGGATCAACGCTGGGTAGGAGATGACTTTTTTGATCCTGATCCTGAAGCCGTAGGTAAGCTATACACTAAAGCCAATGGCTTGGTAGACGATGTGGATCAATTCGATGCCGATTTTTTTGGTATCGCCCCGGTTGAAGCTACGTTGATGGAGCCACAACAACGTCTGTTGTTAGAAACCACCTGGGATTCCCTTGAAAATGCAGGAATTGCCCCTGATACATTAATGGGGAGCAAAACGGGCGTGTTTGTGGGTATTTGCCATATGGGGTATTCCCATATGCAGGCACAATACGGAAGCTTGGAAGATATCTCTCCTTATAATGGAACGGGTAACTCTCACTCGGTTGCGTCGGGTCGTCTTAGTTATTTGTTGGGTCTGCAAGGTCCAAGCATATCGGTTGATACAGCTTGCTCCTCATCATTGGTCGCCATTCATCTTGCCGTACAAAGCTTACGTAAGGGTGAATCCGACATGGCCTTGGCTGCTGGTGTAAACCTTATCCTAGAGCCCACCACTTCCATGATTTTCGCCCGCGCTGGCATGCTGTCACCCGATGGCCGTTGTAAAACTTTTGATGGTGGCGCTAACGGGTATGTGCGTGGTGAAGGTTGCGGTACTGTCGTATTAAAGCGTTTGTCTGATGCAGTTCGCGATGGTGATAATATTCTTGCGGTGGTACGCGGCTCGGCAGTGAACCAGGATGGAAAAAGCCAGGGCATTACTGCACCGAACGAATTGGCACAAGAGAAAGTATTGCGCGCGGCTTTGGAAGACGCTCGCGTTAAGCCTAACGAAGTTTCCTATATTGAAGCTCATGGAACAGGAACGCCCTTGGGCGATCCTATCGAACTGGCCGCACTGAATACTGTTTATGGAAAAGAGCGTAGCGAAAAGCTGGTAGTGGGCTCTATTAAAACCAATATGGGGCACTTGGAAGCGGCTGCGGGTATCGCCGGTTTTATTAAACTGGTGCTTTCCATTCATAACCAAACCATTCCCAAACACCTGCATTTCGATACGCCAAACCCCTATATTGATTGGTCGAATATCGCCATTGAAGTGCCCACAGAGCAGCGAGATTGGTCTGCTCCATCTCGCATTGCAGGTTTAAGTTCTTTCGGCTTTAGTGGTACCAACTGTCATATCCTGGTAGAACAAGCGCCCCTTGAAGAGCAGAAAGAAACCGAAGCCGAAACGCAATTTGCACCCAATCTATTAACCGTTTCAGCCAAATCCAAAGAAGCGCTGGAAGCTTATCTGGCTAATTATGCTGACGCGCTAAGCATGCCATCAGTGCAAGGATACGACTGGAAAGATGTTTGCTTTACCGCGGCAACAGGACGAAATCATTTTCGTCATCGCGCCACTATTCTGAGTGATTCTGCTCAGGATGCCGCAAACAAACTGAATAACCTGCTTAAAAATGGTAATAGCGATAGCATTAGCATAAATGACGTAGGTACTAACTCTGCCAAGCTAGCCTTTATGTTTACTGGTCAAGGTGCGCAATTCGCTGGTATGGGCCAAGACCTTTACGAGAAATTCCCCGTATTTAAAAACGCTTTGGATAAAGTGGCCGAGTTGATGACCGAGGAATTGGATCAACCGCTGCTTTCCATTATGTGGGGCGACAACACCGCGTTGTTGGATGAAACTCAATACACGCAACCCGCCATTTTTGCACTGCAATATGCTTTAACGCAGTTATGGAGTTCCTTGGGAGTGCAGGCAGCCTGTGTAACTGGCCACAGTATCGGTGAGTATGCAGCAGCGGTTTATTCTGGTGTAATGTCTCTGGAAGACGCCGTAAAAATGATCTGCGCCCGTGGCCGGTTAATGGCAACAGAATGCGAACGTGGCGCCATGGCTGCCGTGTTTGCCAGCGCCGATGAAACTCGTAATATCATCGACACCTTAGACAGTGTGATTGATATCGCAGCGGTTAATGGCCCTCGCAATTGTGTTATCTCCGGTGAAAAACCAGCAGTGGAACAAGCCGTGGCATTGCTCAGCGATGAAAGTATCAAAGCTAAGTTGTTAACGGTTTCCCATGCATTCCACAGCCCAATGATGCAACCGATGCTAGAAGCATTTGGTAAGGTCGTGGCGCAAGTTAAACTGAAAGCACCTCGTATTCGTTTTATTTCCAGTAAAACCGGTAAAACCGCTACCCAGGATGTGAAAAAACCTGAATATTGGGTAGAGCACGTGCGAGATGCAGTGCTGTTTTTAAATGCTGCTCAGGAATTGGGGCAGCAAAAAATTCAAGCTTGTGTTGAGATTGGTCCTGGTGCCAACTTGGTAAAACTTGCGCCGCAATGTATTGAATCTGCGCAACCTATTACCTACCTGCACAGCGTGGATCGTGAAGCGGCAGAAAGCCAGCATTTAACAGAAGTAGTTGCCGATTTGCATTGTGCTGGCGCCAGTGTGAATTGGAAAAACCTGTTTATTGGTGGCCAGTGTAAACGAGTTGATTTGCCCACTTATCCTTACCAAAAGCAAAGTTACTGGGTGGATAAAATTCGCATCGGTAATTACAGCAAAGGCGCGGGTATGTCTTTTGGCCGCTTGTTGTATAACACCGATTGGTTTGCAGCAGAGCTTGGTGAAGGCAAAGAAGCCAACTACGACGATGTGGTTGTGATCGGTGAACAGGCACCTTGGCTGGCGGCATTACAAGCTCAAACTAATGTGCTTACCCTTGGATTGGATCAAGATGCTGATGCCATTAAAGGCGCAGTGGCACCGTTACAGGCTAAAGCGCAAGAAGCGGGTAAAGTCCTTCCTGTGTTGTTGATTGCACCCAGCATGCCAGCGCAACTGAATGACGTTCCTGGTGTTGTTCACAATCAAATTCCTTCCGTGTTGGCTACAGCAAAAGCGTTGGTATCAGAAGTGGATGCCAGCAACCCTGTACGTTTGTGGTGTATCAGTGAAGATGCCTATGCTGCCGAAAACATAAACCTGGCAGCATACCCCATGCTGGGCTTTGCTAAAGGCTTTGCCCTGGAAGCGGGTGAATTGTGGGGTGGCATCGTAGACCTAACCGGTAATGCAGAAGAGCAAGGAAAAGCGCTCATTGCAGAAATTAATGCCGATGCTAAAGAAGACGTTGTGCGTTACAACGGTCCTGATCGTAAAGTGTTGCGTCTGGGTCAAGATCGTTTGCCTACCGCTAAGAATATTTCGCTTAACGCCGAAGGCAGTTACCTGGTTACAGGTGGTTTGGGTGGATTAGGCCTGTATGTTGCGGATGCCTTGGTACGAAGCGGTGCCCGTAATCTGATCTTAATGAGTCGCCGTGGTGATTTGGATTCTCTGCAAGGTCAACGCGCCGAACTGATTCAAAAATTAAAAGCCGAAGGTGCTCACATTAGTGTTGCTAATGTTGATGTGGCCGATTCGGCAGCCGTTTCTGACTTAGTGGGTGAGCTTGCGCAAAGTGCTAATCCTCTAAAAGGCATCGTGCATGCTGCCGGTATTAGCGATATTGCAGTGGCTCATGAAATGACATTTGAGCAATGGCAAGAGGTTACCAAGTCCAAACTCGAAGGTGCGCTGAATTTACATCAAGCCAGTGCGGGTGTGGATCTTGATGTGTTCGCAGTTTTCTCCTCTATTGCTTCTGTCTGGGGTTCTGGTGGCATGGGCCATTATGCTGCTGCTAACCATTTCCTTGATGGTTTGGTGGACTACCGAATCGCAAACGGTTTACCCGCGGTTGCCTTTAACTGGGGTCCATGGGGTGGTGCTGGTATGGCCACTGGCGAAGCTGCCGAAGAAGCCGAACGTCGTGGCTTAAAACCATTTGATCCAGAATCTGCCATTGAGTTGATGACCAAGGCTTGGACCGGTGGCAATGCCCATCAAACTGTGGTGGATATTGACTGGACTCGCTTCCGTGAAATTCTGGAAATGCGTCGCCCGCATCCTATGTTTGGTACATTAGGTCGAAACTTGGCAGCAGGCAGTGGCGTAACCGGCGAAAAATCCGCGTTCTTCAAATCCCTTATTCCTTTGGAAGTGGAAGAGCGGGCTGAGCAAATCGTTGGTTACCTGCAAGGTTTGTTAGGTACAGTAACGGGCAAAGCCGAAGGCGAAGTGGTTGATCCCGAAATGCCATTAATGGATCTGGGTATCGATTCCATTATGGCACTGGAAATCAAAAAACAATTGGAAGCCGATACCGGTCAGGCCATGAAGGCCACTTTGATTTTTGATTACCCCACCATTAACAAAATTGCCGAGTTCTTTGCGGTTTCTCTCTACGGTGAAGAAAGCGAAGCGCAAGCGGTTTCTGCCGGCAGTTACAGTGGCGAGCCCATTGCCATTGTGGGTATTGGTTCCAAGATGCCAATGGCACCTAACGGTCCGGGCGATTTCTGGCGCTTATTGAAAAATGGTGAGTGCGGCATTAACGATGATCCCAGTGATCGTTGGGATGTAAATCAATACCTGGATAAAAATGAAGATGCACCTGGTAAAACCTACACGCTTTCAGCTGGTTTGGTTGATGATATCGAATACTTCGATGGCAAGCTGTTTGGTATTGCACCTCGTGAAATCGAAAGCATGGAGCCACAACAACGTTTAGTGCTGGAAGCTGCTTGGAGTTCATTGGAAAATGCAGGCTATGCACCTAACGCATTGAACGGCACCAAAACGGGTGTGTTTGTGGGTGTTGGCGCCAACGAGTACATTCGTGCCTGTGCTACCGGTGCACGGGAAGAAGACATAATGTTTATTCCCACTGGTAATGCCCTAAACGTAATCGCAGGTCGCGTTGCCTTTAACTTGGGCTTGCAAGGCCCCACTATGACAATCGATACGGCTTGTTCCTCTTCTGCCGTAGCGATCCACTTGGCCGCACAAAGTCTACGCAATGGCGAATGTAATATGGCATTAGCGGGTGGCGTGAATGCCATGGTGATGCCTGAAACCTTTGTGGCGCTTTCCAAAGCTCATATGCTTTCTAAAGAAGGGCGTTGCAAAACCTTTGATGAAAGCGCAGATGGTTATGTGCGTGGTGAAGGTGTGGGTGTTGTTGCACTTAAACGTCTGTCTGATGCGGAACGTGATGGCGACAATATCATTGCGCTAATTAAAGGGTCGGCAATCAATCAAGATGGTCGCTCCAGCAGTTTGACAGCACCGAATGGCCCTTCTCAGGAAAATGTTATTCGAGCAGCATTGGCCAACGCCGGTTTAAGCGTAGACGATGTGGATTGGGTAGAAACCCACGGTACTGCAACGCCTCTAGGTGATCCAATCGAAGTGCAGTCGTTGGAGTCGGTTTATTGCGAAAACCGCACCAGCGAAAACCCTTTAATCATCAGCTCCGTAAAAACCAACGTAGGTCACTTGGAATCTGCTGCTGGTGTTTCCAGTGTGATGAAAGCAGCGCTCTCATTGCAGCATGAAGAAATTCCTCCGCACCTGCATTTCAATAAGTTCAATCCACACATTGCCGTGGATGCTTCCAAGTTTGTGATTCCAACAGAATCCAAAGAATGGAAATCCGGTGAACGTAAACGTCGTGTGGGTATCAGCTCATTCGGTTTCAGCGGCACCAATGTGCATATGATTCTGGAAGAAGCGCCTAAGCGTAAGGAAGTGATCAACGCTGTCGAACGCAACAGTCATGTACTAACGCTGTCAGGAAAAACCGAAGGTGCAGTGTTGGGCTTGGCCAAACGCTATGCTGAATTTCTTCAGGAAGATAATCTTAATGCGCAAGCAGTAGCTTTGGCTGATGTCGCTTTCACAGCGAATACGGCGCGCCAGCATTTTGAACATCGCATTTCTATCGTTGCGCCCGATGTTTCTGCCGCTACAGATAAGCTAAAGCAGGTAGCCGAAGGCGTTTCAGTTGCTGGCAGTTTCAAAGGTGATGGCTCCGAACCCGTTAATGGTTTTGCCTGGCTGTTTACAGGGCAGGGTTCTCAGTATGCTGGCATGGCCAAAGAGTTGTACGACACCAATCCAGTATTCAAACAGCGCTTGGATGAGTGCGATAAATTATTTGACCAAGAAACTGGCTCCTCTTTGTTGGAGTTGTTGTGGGGTGATCGTTCAGAAGAAATCGATAACACGCAATACACGCAACCCGCTATTTTTGCGCTGGAATACGCACTGGCAACACACTGGCAAAGTTTGGGTGTGAAACCATCGGTGATGGTGGGGCATAGTGTGGGTGAATACGCCGCCGCTGTATTAGCGGGCATTATGACTTTGCAAGATGCCATGCGCTTAATTGTCGCTCGTGGCCGCTTGATGGTAGAAAAATGTGAAACCGGCGATATGGCCGCCATTCTCACCACCCAAGATAAAGTGGAGGCTTTATTGGAAGGTGTTAGCGATGTGCAGGTAGCCGCTTGTAATGCGCCAGGTAATACTGTGGTATCCGGTACGGCGCAAGGCATCGCTGCCATTATCGAAAAAGCACAGGCTGAGGATGTTGATGCGCGTTTGTTAACGGTTTCCCATGCTTTCCATTCAAATATGATGGAACCCATGCTGGAAGAATTCAAAGCCGTGGCTGAAAGCATCGAATTCCAACCCGCAAAAACGGATATTGTGTCCACTGTGAGTGGTGCTTTAAATCAAGGTGAAATGTCCAACGCCGCTTATTGGGTAGAGCACGTTAAGCGTCCGGTTATGTTTGTAAATGCAGTTAATGCGTTACCTGAACAGAACGTGAATCTGTGTTTGGAGATTGGTCCAGGTTCAACTCTGACTGGCTTGGCCACACAAATTTTAGGCACAGAAAAATGTCGCTTTGTGCATACGTTGCGCGCAAAACAAGATGCGGGCCGACAATTTAATTTGGCAGCAGCGCAACTGTATAGTCTGGGTGTCAATGTTAAGTGGGCAGAGTTTGATGCGCCCTTCAGTCGTCAACGTGTGGCTGCACCAAGCTATGCATTCGATCGTAAGCGCTACTGGTTGGGCGACAATGATAACGGCATTGCCGCAGGTGGTGGTGCTATGGGCGAAGTGACTGAGAATGTGCTCAACAAACTGCATTCACCCATGAGTGATGACTATTACTTCGAAAATAATTTCGGTGTGGGTCATCCGTTTAATCTTGATGATCACCGCCTCTATGAAGTGGTTGTCGCGCCGGGTGCGTTCCACGTGGCCAACACCATTTTGTGTGCCCGTGACGTGTATGGTGAAAAACCAGTAGTGTTAGACGATGTGGTGTTCCCTGAGCCATTCATCTTGGAAGAAGGGCAACAACGTCGCCTGCATTACGGTTTCAAAAAACTGTCGGAAAAAGATGGCCCTGACTTCGAAGTAAAAGGTTTTAGCCGCGACGTGAAATCCAGCGGTGAAGCTGATTGGACAATGCATGCCAGCATGAATGTATCTGCTTGTGATACGCCTGATACCACTCAGGTTCTGACCGATGCGGATATCGATCAAATCCAGGCACGGGCCACTCACCAGTTTTCCGGTGAAATGTTCTATGGCGAGATGTGGAAGGTCGGTTATCAGTTGGGATCACAGTTCCGCTGGATTAAGAATTTCTGGCGTCGTCCTGGTGAAACCCTTACCCAGCTGCGTATTCCAGAGTCTGCCATCGAGCAGGGCAAATACATGATTCACCCAGGCTTGATGGATTCTTGTTTCCAGAGTTCTGCTTTGGCAACCATGCATGGTGATTTCGATGCTTCAAAGGTGGATGCTATTTATATTCCATTTGCATTGGAAAACTTGCGCTTCTTCCGCAAGCCAACGTCTGAATTGTGGTGTCACGTTAAAATCAAAAATCCGCCGGAAGATCCGGAAGCGATTGTGGAAAGTTATTCCCATACCATTCAGGTATACGATGACCAGGGCAACATTCTGATCGACGTAGATACGCTCCACAGTAAACGTGCTC
>JBFKSL010000134.1:0-9698 GCA_041626995.1 Ketobacter sp.
CTAATCTGTGTGGCATCAGCCAAGGCCATCTTTCGAGATCCTTTAAACAGGCCACTGGTCGCCATATTCATAAGTACATTACAGAAGAGCGCATACAAACCGCTATGCGGCTTTTGGGTGAGGATCGCCTAAGTTGTAAAGATGTGGCATTACGCTTGGGGTTTAAAAGCTCCGCCTATTTTTCCACCGCATTTCAACGAGTAACGGGGAAAACACCAAGTCAATTCAAGCAACAGGCGCAGGTTTTGGCGTTGGCTGAATCTAATATCATTGAGCATTAGGCCCGCAGCTAGATCGTTTTTTTATTTAGCGTATATAGTTTCCGAATTTTACTAAAGTCTCGCCCCTGGGGTTTTTATAAGTATCACCTGGAGGTGAGAGAATGATGGCAGATTTAAGCTGCGGAGTGAGAGCTCTTTCTCTGCTTGCGAAGCAATAGCGATTTGTACCCTGATGTTTATAGTTTATTGCTTGCTTGGGGTCTTTCAGGTAAGAATTCCATAACAAATGGTGGAAGGGAGCTTTTAGTCAGCTTTCTAACTACAATGTTGTATTGCGCTCATTTATTTTTGAAGAGCAGGTTGAGGCTGTGGCCATTATAACTTCCTATGGAGTAACACAGGTTTTTCATCAAACAGGTAGGGTGATAGAAGATCGAGATCCCGGTGATTACTTCCTACACTTAGTGGTAGATGAACCTACTGACGTGCTCGAAATCACCGTTAACTGGTGATACATATCGTATACGGGGTGGTCCAAATAGGCTGCCCCATATTCAAGCTCTCTTAATCTCTCGTAGACCCTATCCCTCCTTAGCGCCAATCCAAATTACATATCATTACACTGCGCAAAACCTATATACATATAGAGTAATAAATCGACGAAATTGTCGTTTAAAGAATGCTCAAACTCTGTATTATAACGATACAGATTCTGTCCATTGTCTTGGTTATTCCGCTTGACTAACACTTAATGGGAACAGGTCTGAAAGCCCTAAGATCGGCTCTTCGGCAAACAAGAAAAAATGCAATAACCTACTGTTTTGTCTCAATATTGAGGGATTTATTTTGACTACAATAACTCGAATCTTAGTCCTGTTAGCGACTTTTGCGCTCGCCGCCTGTGATCAGGCGAATATCGTGGCGCCTACCAACAACTTTGTTGATACGGAAAAGCCTGTTAGTTTTGAAGTTGCCTTTACCAACTCGGCTCCAGCTACCCTAGCCATGCACCTGAACAGTACGAATGTGACTGAGCATTTTACTGTCACAGAAACCGGAGCCACGGCCGATGGGGCATTATTAGCGGATTATGTGTACTCAGGTCGTAATGTTTTTCGAGTGACTGCTGGCACCCAGATGAAACAGGTGGTGTTCTACCACGATACCACTGGCCCAGCGATTCACATTTTAGAGGCAGATCGAGAAGCCCAAACTGTGACGGGCTATATACGTGATCCGGGTGGTGTGGCTTCTGTCACGCTGGATGGCGTAGCGATTACCGTAAATGAAGATAACACCTTTACTGCCAGTTATTCCGATCAGGCTTTCAATGTATTCGAAGCCTCTGATAACTTTGATCAAACCAGTACCACTACTTTTGCCCGCAACGACAACACCTTCAACGGTCTATCTGCTTACCTGAGCCAAGGCGGTTTGGACTTCCTAACGCCCGTGTTAGAAGAAACGCTATCCGGTACTGAAATGGGGCCTATCCTGGCCATGTTAGGGCCAATTACCGTTACTGTTCCTAATCCTCTGGGCTCACTCTCTATTGATATTGAAGTAACCGACATGTACATGGAAAACCTGGATCTGGGTTTGACCTTGCAAGAAAGTGAGCGTTTGGATGTTGGTTTATACGCCGAAAACTTGGCAATCGGCCTTCGTATTAGCAACATTGATTATGTGTTGGATTTTCTGGGGCTGTTAAGTGGTTTGGAAGTTGGTGCTACAGTCACTACAACCAATGATGGCAGCGGTAACAACTACCTTGATGTAGTGACATTGTTGGCCTTAAGTGCAAACAACGGCAATATTGATCTAGATACTAATGACACTAACCTGGATGTTTCCGGTTTGGATATTGAATTGGAAGCAACCGGTATTTCACTATTCGATGGCCTGATTAGTTTTATTGTTGATGCCTTACTGGACATCATGCTGGCCTTGTTTACCGATATCATCACTTTATTAGCGGATCACCTGATCATTCCATTGGTATCAGAATTCCTGTCTGAATTGTCTATTGGTGTAAGCCTGGAAAACATTGATGGTAATGGTTCCAATATCGACTTTAACGCAACACCTGATTATCTGAATACTACTGCTGCTGGTTTGGGTGTGCGCTTGGCAACTAACGCCTATGCTCCTACTCCTCCTGCTCACGTACCTACTTCTTTAGGTTCACTGTATGTGGATGGCGTTGCGCCAATTATGCCTGCTACCACACCAGACGGTTCTACCTTTGATTTTGGTATTGCACTGTCTGCTAACGTATTAAATCAAATTTTAGTGGCTGCACACGATTCTGGCTTAACTACCATTAGCTTAGGGCCTGGTATTTATGGCACAGATGGCGCAGGCACATTAAACGATGCAATTGCTGAAGGTGACTTGGTTGGCGTGAGAATCATTCCAGCATCAGCTCCCTTTGTTACTTTAGGTTCTGCCGAAGGTGCGGCGGGTACTTTGTTCTGGCGTGACCTATCCATAGCGGTAGACATCTATCGTGACAGCTGGGGTGAATACCGAACTATTTTCAGCACAACATTGAGTCTGGAAGTGCCTTTCGAAGTGAACTCCACTTTTGGCGGTTACCTTGGCCTGGCTATCGAGCAAATCCCTGAAATTGAAATTACTAATACAGAAATTGGTGGCCTGTTACCTATCCCTGCTGGCTTCATTAATAGTACGGTAGAATTCATCATGCCGATCGTAATGCCTTTGGTGGCTAACCAGCTGCAAGTAATTCCTCTGCCCAGCATCTTTGACCACACCCTGTTTATGGAGCAGTTTTGGGTTGTTGGTGGCGAAGGCAACAATAATACTTTGGCTCTAGCGGGTAAATTAATTCCGGTAGATTTGGTAGAAACTGCTGAAGCACCTATCACCAGCATCGATAATGTTGAATATTCACAAACCACAGTTGAAATGGAATCCGTATCTGCGGGCGGTGTGGTAACAACCAGCAGCGTGACTTTGGATAATGGTGCAGTGAATATCAGTATCTCTGCGGTTAACCCAAATCCAGAGTATGGCAATGTACAGTTCCGTTATCGCGTTGACGGTGGCGGCTGGGGAGCCTGGAAGGAACGAACCCATGTTGAATTGGATAACTTCCTGGCCGGTTCTCACAGCGTAGAAATCTGCTCGCGCAGCGGATTGATGAAGGAAGAAACGGATTGCCCGATAGTGGAATTCACCACCACTGAAGTGGAATAAAAAATTTAGACTCTTAGTGACATTTATAGCCGGCGCAAGTCGGCTTTTTTTGCCTTAGAAACAAGACTCGTAACGGTTTGCTGATCCAAATGGTGGTCGGTCTCCAATATATCAACTCAACGATCCCATGAAGTGGGGGAATACGCCATTAAGCATTTATACAAGAGAAGCACTGCTTTCCACCCCAAACTGTCATAAAATTAACGACTTATAAAAATTGGCCAACTGCCATAGGGGTTCCACGTAAGCATGTCCCAAACACCAAACAACTTGGCCGCCTACATCTGGGGGCTTGCCGACCTATTACGCGGCGACTTCAAACAAAGCCAATACGGCCGCATTATCCTGCCTTTCACCCTATTACGCCGCCTCGAATGCGTGCTGGCAGACAAGAAAGACGCCGTACTAACAGAATACGACCGCGTCCAGTCTATGCCCGAAGAGGCCCAGGAAAAGCTCCTGCTGCGCGCCACCGGCGATCTCAGCTTCTACAACACCTCCAAAATGGACCTGTCCCGGCTGGGGGAATCCGGCATTGCCGCCAACCTGGAATCCTATATCCGCGCCTTCTCCAAAGACGCCCGCGAGATTTTCGAATACTTTAAATTCTCCGAATTCATCGGCCAGTTAGCCGACGCCAACCTGCTTTACTTAATCGTCCAGCGGGTTGCCAAAACCGACCTTAGCCCACAAGCCATCTCCAACCACGACATGGGCCTGGTGTTCGAAGAGCTGATCCGCAAGTTCGCAGAAAGCTCCAACGAAACCGCCGGGGAGCACTTCACCCCACGGGACATCGTGCGTCTCACCACGTCGCTCGCCTTTATGGAAGACGACGAGGCCCTCACCAAGCCCGGTATCATCCGCACCATCTACGATCCCACGGCGGGCACCGGCGGCTTCCTGTCCTCCGGTATGGAATACGTGACCGAACTCAACCCCGATGCCCGCATGGTGGCCTTTGGCCAGGAGTTGAACCCGGAAAGTTACGCCATCTGCAAGGCGGACATGCTCATAAAGGGGCAGGAAGTCAGCAACATCAAACTGGGCAACACCCTGTCCAACGATCAGCTCTACAACCAGCAATTCGACTACATGCTCTCCAATCCCCCCTTTGGCGTGGACTGGAAGAAAATCGAAAAAGACATCCGCGACGAACACACCCTCAAAGGCTTTAACGGCCGCTTCGGCCCCGGCCTGCCACGGGTATCCGATGGCTCCCTGCTGTTCCTGATGCACCTGATCAGCAAACTGCGAAAGGCCGAAGACGGCGGCGGGCGTATAGGCATTATTTTAAACGGCTCCCCCCTGTTCACCGGTGGCGCCGGTTCCGGCGAATCCGAAATCCGCCGCTATATACTGGAGGCCGACCTGCTGGAAGCCATCGTGGCTCTGCCCACGGACATGTTCTACAACACCGGCATTGCCACCTACGTGTGGGTGCTGTCCAACAAAAAACAGGCTGAGCGTAAGGGAAAAGTGCAACTGATCAACGGCGTCAACCTGTACCACAAAATGCGCAAATCCTTAGGCTCAAAACGCAACGAAATGAGCGAAGCCGACATTGCCACCATCACCCGCACCTTCGGCGGCTTTGAAGCCATCGATTTGCAGGAACTGGACAAACCCGCTGACCAGAAGAGCAACCGGGGCCGACAATCTGCGAACCCTAAATCGGAAGCCGCCAAAACCTTCGCCAGCAAAATCTTCCACAACCACGAATTCGGTTACCGCCGCATCACCATCGAGCGGCCCCTGCGCCTGTCCTACCAGTTCAGTGACGAACGCCTGGAAACCCTGCGCTTTGCCAACAAACCCCTGACCGCCCCCATGCAATGGATCTGGGAACAACAACTGAAGGCAGACAATCCCACCTGGACCGACGACCCCGACTGCGAACACTACGGCGACGTCAGCCAGCAGGAAGCCGCCATCCGCAAGCATATCAAAGCCCACTTCAGCGACCTGAAAGAAAAGCACATCAAAGATCTGCTTAACCGCGACACCTGGCTGGCACAAAAGCAACTGCTGCTGAAAGCCCGTCAACTACAACAAGCCATTGGCAGCGAGCAGCAGGATGATTTCAACCAGTTTGATGCTCAATTGAAACAGGCCTGCAAAGCCCAAGACCTGCAACTGGACACCAAAGAGAAAAAGCAACTCACCGACGCCATCAGTTGGAAGAACCCGGAAGCGGAAAAGGTCATTAAAAAAGTCCACAAAGGCACCCAGTCCAACCCCATCTATGGCCTGTTTGACGTAGCCGCCGCTGGTAAAAAGCAAACCGTGGAATACCAGCCCGATGGCGACCTGCGGGATAACGAAAACGTGCCCCTGGACCCGTCACAATCGGTGAATGCAATCAACGAAGCCTACTTTGCCAAAGAAGTTCAACCCCATGTGCCCGATGCCTGGATCGACGCCAGCAAAAAGGACGATAAGGACGGCGAGATCGGCATAGTGGGGTATGAGATACCCTTTAACCGGCATTTTTATGTGTACCAGCCGCCGCGGGATCTGGAGGAGATTGATCGGGATTTGGATGAGGTGAGCGCCGAGATCATGCACTTACTGCGTGAGGTCCACTCCTGATGGTCTTTTTTGCCGATAGCCGCGTTGCTGCGGTGCTCTCTCAGTCACGTACTCAATGTACGCTCCTTCGCTGCGCTCCCCGGCGCCTTGCTCTCGACAAAAAATCCTCATCAGGAGGGGTTGGGTGTGAGTAAGTATCAAACGTATTCTGAGTACAAAATATCGGATGATGAATTGGTGGGTGACATTCCCGTAGATTGGGATCTGTGGAAATGGAAGCATATGATGTCTCATCCGATGATGTATGGTGCGAATGAAGCGGCGTTGGATGATGATAGGAGTAACCCAAGGTACATTCGAATCACCGACATGAATTCCGATGGCTCTCTACGAGACGATACTTTTAGATCGCTGCCTCTCCCTGTAGCCGAAGACTATCTTTTAGAAGACGGAGATATCTTGGTTGCAAGGACTGGAGCTACGGTCGGTAAGTCTTTTCTATACAAATCTGAATTCGGGACATCGTGTTTTGCAGGTTACTTGATTAGAGCGAGAATCAATAAACGTATATCAAATTCAAGATTCGTATATTGGTTTCTACAGTCAGATCAGTACTGGAATTATATTTCAGGGTCGCAAATCCAAGCTACTATCCAAAATGTTAGCGCTGAGAAATATGGGGATTTGAAACTTCCAGTACCAAACAATCCGCAACATGCACTGACAATCGCCAACTTCCTCGACCACGAAACCGCCAAAATCGATACCCTGATCGAAAAACAACAACAGCTCATCAAACTACTCAAAGAAAAACGCCAGGCCGTGATCAGCCATGCCGTCACCAAAGGCCTCAACCCCAATGCCCCCATGCGCGACTCAGGTGTTGAGTGGTTGGGGGAGGTGCCGGAGCATTGGGTCGTTGGTAGGTACAAGTTTTGTACCTCAAGAATAGTTGTTGGTATTGCTGAAGCTGCGACCCACGCTTATGCAGAAAATGGCGTTCCTATTATTAGGTCGACCAATATTACAGAAGAAGGTTTGAATTCTGATGGAATGCTTTTCATAAAGGAATCTTTCGCAGAAGGTAACGAGTCAAAATACTTATATGCTAATGATGTTGTTACAGTGCGTACTGGTTATCCAGGCATTAGTGCAGTTATACCGGAATTTCTAAACAGATCGCAGTGTTTCACCAATCTTGTGGCAACGCCTAAGCGTGGCATTTCTTCTGAGTTTCTAGCTGAGTATCTAAATTCGCACACAGGTAAGTCTTATTTTGCTTTATTGGGTTGGGGAAGTGCTCAAAAGAATATTAGCGTACCAATTTTGCAGAATGTACCAATTGCAATTCCACCTGAAGATGAGCAATCTGAAATAGCAGCATTTATACAAAAGAAAAGGTCTGGGTATAAGAAGATACTTGATAAGGCAGAGCTTCAGATTGAATTACTTAAAGAACGCCGCACAGCCCTAATCTCCGCCGCCGTTACCGGCAAGATCGACGTCCGCAACTGGCAACCTCCGGTAGACTCATCTGCAAACCACTCCAACGAACCCCTGCAAGAGGCCACCCCATGAGCGACAGCAAACTGTTTTCCCTGCAGGGTGATCAGGTGCAGGAGCTGACGGGCAGCGTCGCCACCCTGGAGCGCAATCTGCAACAACAGATTGAGTCCAATATGTCGGTGTTTCTGGGTGCGCAGTTTTTGGCCACGGAATACAGCACCGGCAAAACCCATCGTGGCCGTATTGATTCCCTGGGGCTGGATGAAAACAACTGCCCGGTGATCATCGAATACAAACGCAGTTAAGTGCTGTGCAGCAGGGCAATAAACTCGTCCGGTGTCATCACGGGAATGCGGGTGTGGGTAAAGTCTTTGGTGTTGCGGGTCACGATCAGTTGGCAGCCGTAATGGATGGCCGACTGGTACAGTACGGCGTCTTCAAAGTCCTGAATGGGGGTGGTGAGGGCATCTTCGATCACGGCACGGGTTACCGGAGCCACCTCGAAAATGCTCATGATGTTGGCCACGGCGCTGGCGGCTTGTTGCCGGTTCAGGGCTTTGCTGGCAATGTAAAATATATTGGTGAGGGTGGTGGCGCAGAGGGCACCATTAATAGCCCCGGCCTCGGCCTGGGAGATCAGCCATGTGGCAGGGGCGTTAAAGGGTTCCCGGTCCAGCAGCAGGTCGAGGATCACATTGGTGTCGAACAGGGCGTTCACAGGTATTTGTCGCTGCGGTACTGGTTGTAATCGTCTTCGCTGATGTCGGCCTGCTTCAGCAGCCCTTTCAGGGCTTGGGTCTTGGTGCCCAGCGTTGGGTTGGCCGGGTCGGTGGGCGTTAGTTGCGTGTCCAGAAAGCGAAAATAGTCCGCCACCATCTGGGATACAGATTTGCCGTGCTCAGCAGCGTAAAATTTGGCTTTATCCACTAATTCCTGGTCGAGCCGTAATGTGAGTTTGGTTTGCATGGCGATTAGCCTTGGCAACAGCCTGTGACGTATAGGTTTTTAATAGTGTACGTCATTGGAGGGCAGGGTCAAGTGCGTTATAAAAGCTATAATAAATCAGTGGGTTAAGTTTTAGGTTCCAAGTTGGGTATGATCGTACCCAACTTGGAACCTTTTAATAACAAAATTCGGGAACATAAAGAGCATAGGAGCCAGTTTCATGGCGGGGGTATCAGAGTTCACCTTCCAGCAGGAGATGATCCAGCAGTTACAGGCCAATGGTTGGTTGCTGGGCAAACCAGAAGGTTATAACCGAGAGCTGGCTTTGTATGAAGAGGATGTGCTGGGCTTCGTAAAAGATACTCAGGATGCGCAATGGCAAAAATACTGCGCCATTTATCCCAATAATTCGGAACAAAAATTCTTACAACGGCTAGCGAGCCAACTCAATAAAGCCGACCCGAATGCCGACAATCGTGAATTGCGTACCTTTGGCACCTTGGGCGTATTGCGCCACCCCATTAAAGATCGCGGCACGCGGTTTTTTTTATGTCAGTTCAAGCCAGAGCATGATTTAAATGCGGATACCTTGGCTAACTATCGCAAGAATCGTTTGCGTGTGGTGCCTGAGTTGGTTTACAGCCCCTGGTGTTCCGATAACAATGAAGTGGATGTCAACAGCGATACCCCTAAGGCCAAGCGTTGGCGGATTGATTTGGTGTTATTCGTGAACGGTCTGCCCATTGCAACCCTGGAACTGAAATCGGAATTCAAGCAGGCGGTGGAAAATGCGAAAACCCAGTATAAAACCACCCGCTTGCCTATTGATCCTGCCACCAAAAAACCGGAACCCCTGTTAACCTTTAAGCGCGGTGCGCTGGTGCATTTTGCAGTGAGCCAGTACGAAGTGTATATGGCCACACGTTTAGAAGGCGACGACACGTTTTTCCTGCCTTTTAACAAGGGAACCAAAGAGGGTGGCGCTGGCAATGATGTGCCAGAGGACATTAATCAATACGCCACCGATTATTTATGGAATCAGGTGTTGCTGCCGGATAATTTACTGAATATTTTAGGGCGGTTTATTCATCTTCAAATCGAAGAAAAGGAAGATTGGGAAGGCCGTAAATATAAAAAAGAAACCCTGATTTTTCCCCGTTATCATCAATGGGATGTTGTTACTAACTTGATCGATGCCGCCAAAAACGAAGGCCCCGGTCAGCGTTATCTGATTCAACACAGTGCCGGTTCCGGTAAATCCAATTCTATTGC
>JBFKSL010000135.1:0-9656 GCA_041626995.1 Ketobacter sp.
GGCCCCCAATCCAGACTTTGACGATCTAAAAGAAGCATTGTCGGATAAGAAGGTGATCATGGGGGTTAATGAAGGTGTGTTGAAATCCATCGCTAACAAGTTGCCTAACGTGGCTCCTGGCAGCATGGTTAAGGAGCTAGTGGCCAAAGGCAAGTCTGCCGGCCAGTCGAAGCAAGCCAAGATCGACCTTTTGATACAGCCTTTACAAGATCGTCTGATGAAACCCCAGTTAAGGGCCGATGGCACTGTGGATATGCACGATTTTGGCGATATCGAAATGGTAGAGCCGGGGGATCAGTTAGCGCGTAGAACTCCGCCGGTAGTAGGCGAACCTGGCTTTAATGTATTAGGTGAAAACGTCGAAGCCATTAAGCCGGAAGATCGACAGTTGGGTGTAGGTGATGGGGCGGAAATCAGCAGTAGTGATGAGAATCTACTGATAGCCAGCCGAAAGGGAGTGCCGCTTAAAATTCAAGACGGTGTAGAAGTATCGGAAGCTTACGTAGTTAAAGATGTGGATCTTCATACTGGAAATATCGATTTTGATGGCACCGTGGTAGTGCAGGGTTCCGTGAAAGAAGGCATGGAAGTAAAAGCCACCAAGAAAGTCATGGTTCAAAACTATGTGGAGTCGGCATGTATTATTTCCGAGCATGATGTGGTGATAGGTAAAGGTGTGCTTGGACACAAGGCAGATAAAAAGTCCAGCGGTGACGAGGCAGCAACTTATTCAGCAAAAATTGTCTGTGGTGGGGATTTTTTTGCCAATTATATTCAATATGCCGATATAAGCGTGGCAAAGAAGTGTAGTGTCAGTAAGCATATCCTACATAGTCATATCAATGCTGAAGTCATCGAGTTGGAAAGCCCTAAAAAATCAGAAGCAAAAGTTATTGGTGGGTTGTTACAACCCAAACAAAAATTGTTGTGCAATACCTTGGGTGGGCCTTCTTATATTCATACCAAGGTTGACTTTTCCACGCGCTTAGATTCTCAGTTGCGTGAACTTAAACAAATCAATGACGAACTGGTGGAACGGATCAATGTGGCGCGAGGTATGAATGCGGCCCTGCGCGATATAGAGAATAAGACATCCAGTAAAGAAGCAATGGAGCAGGCTCAGAAAATTACCAATACCATTAAACATTTTCAGGGCTTGGTATCTGAATTAAAAGAAAAACGAAAGGCAATACAAAAAGATATTGATACTATTTGTGAAGAATTTGAAGTTTGCGTTAAACAGAATCTGTATCCCGGTGTTGAAATCCAATTTGTAGAAAAAATAATCCCTGTTAAGCAGGAAAAACCTTGCTGCAGGTTGAAAAAGAAAGATGAAGGATTGGCTTTCTTTTCTTTGTGATATTAACGATGGCTCTTTTTCAGAGCATACATACGTTCATCTGCCAGTTTAAGTAAATTCGAGCGGCTTCGGCTTTCTGAATAGCTGGCAGTGCCCAGGCTTAGGTCTGAATTTCGGAATCCAGATTTGTCCAAAATGATGTGTAGATCAGGTAGGTTCCATTGAATATGGGTTTTGGATAGAACTAAAAACTCATCGCCGCCAACCCGATACACGTTTTGTTGATTTGCCTGATTGGAGATCCATTCACTAACCACGGATAAAAGCCGGTCACCTTCATTATGGCCCTTGCTGTCATTGATTTTCTTTAAGCCATCTACATCGATAAAGGTTAAGAAAAAATCGCTGATTATGCCTTCGGTATAATAGGCTTCCCAGGCTCGCACATCCTTTTCAAATGCCATGCGGTTGGGTAAGCCTGTGAGTTGATCAGTAATGGCCCGCTTATCAGCAAATTGACGGGATTTTCGTAAAAAGTTAATTCGATCAGCAAGTGCCAGGGCTAACGCTATTGAATCAAAAAGCTGTGCCCATAGCGCCCAAAGCATTGTGTTATCCAGCAGACTGGTTCCAGTAAAATTGCCCGCCAAAACAAAGATGAAAAAGCCAGTCATAACACCAAAACCCAACACAAAAAAACGTGCAGGCCGGAAGCCTTCTTTGAGCCTTTTAATGCCAATCAATAGCATAACGGTCATCCACAGATAAGCGAGAATGCCTGTGGCGTAGTAATACAGAGTAAAAGGTAAAACCAATCCAATTACTCCAAATAAAATCATGGCGATGGAAAAGCCTTCAATGGCCAGGGTGGTTTTATTTCTTGCATTCAAACGCAAAAAGGAAACAGCAAACATTAGACTGGTTGCTGCAGCTATAAAAAAAGGCAAATAAAATGTGCTTTGATCCATTTCAATATCAAAGCCATACAATAAAATTTTAAAATGGGCTGCCCAGGCAAACGTGCACAACATTTGATACAGGGCATACCAAAGGAAAGAGGCATCGCGGGTGGGAAAATACAAAAAAGTATTATAGAGCGCTAAAGCTAGCATGGCTCCCAAGGACAGAAGAATCAGAGAGGAAAATTTAAAATGCTCTTTAGCGTATTCGGTTCTGGGCTGAATGCTAATCAGCGTATTATAAGAAATATAGGGCGCTTCCAATTTTACCCATAAACTAACGGCGGCTTGGCTAGGTATTTGAATTCTAACACCGTTACTAAGATCAAATGGGTGGCTTTTTACATACCCATTACGGGCGATGCCGTGGTGCTTTCCAGATTGAGCATGAACTCTAATGTTCTGTACTAGGGTATTGGTAAACTCCAGGTACCAGACCTGATTCTTAGTGTTATTTTTAAGATCAAAGCGATACCAGAATGCTTTTCTATCGCTGCCGAATACAACCGGGGTAAGTTGATCTGGTGCTGGGGTGGTAAAGGCATCATTCTCATCTTCAGCATACAAGTATGGCTCAGCATCAATATAATACTTACGTGCCTCTTGCAGAGTTAACGAACCCGCGACACCATCCAGGCTGAATATCAGCAATAATAGAACGCAAATGCGATGAGGCATTTTGCACCACTTATGGGT
Organism: Ketobacter sp.; assembly: GCA_041626995.1. GTDB lineage: Bacteria > Pseudomonadota > Gammaproteobacteria > Pseudomonadales > Ketobacteraceae > Ketobacter. The sequence continues at coordinate 2,956 of JBFKSL010000135.1, forward strand.
TGTCAAAGCTAACTTCGCTGATACCTGGTTTGAACAAAAACGACAGCTCCTGTAATGATTCATTCAACGTGGGTAAAAAGGATTGTGCAAAAATATCTAAAATGGTTAATGCATTTAGCGTGGATTCCGATGCCGAGGCTTTCTTAAGACGTTTTGCAATATGTTGGTTCACAACATGTACACATTCATATACCTGTTTCAAATCAGTAAAATGGTTGTCGTTTTCCGGGTCAACAGGGTCAAAAAATTGAAATAATAAGAAGGTAGCGCAGGCGCGGAATAGGGTTTCATCCTGAGTGGCAAAGGGTAAGTGAAACCAGGCCATAGGCTTGAAGAAGCCTGTATGGGGACAACCGCTAGTGGCCATTACCAGGCCAATTAGCGAGCGATAAGCCTCCTGCACTGTAGTGTGGCTTTCAATGGACATATTGTCTTTGTGCACTTTCACCTGAACCGATTCAAAAGCAGGGTGCGCGCTAAAGCTCAAAATTGGCGCTATTCTTCTAGCTAATGGACAGTGTTCGGTCTTTTCCGGGTCCAGTGGGCAATGTGGGCACATTTCCACCTCTAAACGAGCCCAATCTGGTGCGGTATGCAAGGGAGCAGGGTGCTCTAGAGTAGTGGGGTCGATGTCCACTTCATACTGAAAATTGTCGCTGGATTTAAAAATGAATTCATAGCGCACCCGTTTTACGTAATTTTTATCCATTTTTTTCGCCCACTGGTAATAGTACTATCTGTAAGTATAGAGAATATCTGAAAAAATCAATGGTGAATTAAGGAACGTTGGTGGCTACTGTTTTAAATGAGCTAACCCCTCTCCTAAAGACGTTGCGAGTGGCGGGGTATCGGTTACCTGTGTTACTACAGGGACAACAGTCCTGGGCGATTTCTGAATGTGAACGATGGGTAATTGAGAATGAGCTGGATTCTGTTCTTTGGGTGTCTGATAAGGCTCCAGCGGATGCATGGCGCCTCCCTGCCAACAAAATCAATCATGAGCTGGGCCGCGAATCCGATGCCGTAATCTTTGACATGTATAGTGGCTTGAATGTTGATGCCTTGGCTTCCAGCGCAGGAACCATTCGCAAGGGTGGCTGTTTCATCTTGATTTGTCCGCCGGTGGTTGAGTGGCCTCAATTCCGAGATCCTTTCGCCAGTCATTTAGCGGTTGAACCTTTTGGTGTTGCCAACGTGCGCAACCTTTTTTTGATTCGCTTTAGTATCCTGGTACAAAACTATGCTTACCTGGCTAATCTCAATCAAAATGGCTCAGTTGTATTGCCACTCTCGCCACAGGCTAAAGCAGAACCAGCCTTTAGTGATACTCTAGGTTGTTGCAACCAACAGCAACGTAAAGTCGTGGATGCTGTTGTGACGTTAATGTCTGGAAAACCGAATAAGCCAGTGGTTGTTGAGGCAGACCGTGGCAGAGGTAAGAGTGCAGCGCTAGGAATTGCTGCCCACTATCTACAGAAACAGGGCAAGAAAGTATTGGTTACCGCTCCTCGACCGCAGGCAGCGGAGACACTTTTGGGGTTTGCGGAGGTTCCTTTTTTTGCGCCCGATCAACTGCTACAAACACGACCAAACGCCGATCTTTTAATGGTGGATGAGGCAGCGGCCATCGCTCCCAATCTATTGACGCGTATGGTTAATCATTATCCCCGGGTTGCGCTGGCCACCACTATTCACGGCTATGAAGGAACCGGGCGTGGTTTTGAAATTCGATTTAAGCCCTTTCTTGATCAGTGTGCCAAGGGATGGAAGTGCATCCACTTAAATGATCCAGTGCGTTGGAGTTCAGGCGACTGGTTAGAAAGGTTTATAGATCAAACACTGTTGTTTGATATAGAAGGTTCTACCAATCTACAGCCCATTTCCAATCCAAGTCAGTTAACACTCAATGAATTCAAATTAAACGGGAAAACATGGAGTGCAAAGCAGGAAGAAACACTGTCCATAATATTTGATTTATTGGTTAACGCTCATTATCGAACACGGCCCAATGATCTAAGAACCTTGTTAGACGGCGCAAATATTCGCACATTTACCTTACAGCATAGAGATAGAAGTGTCGCTGTTGCCATGATTGCGGAAGAAGGTGGCATTCCTGATCCTTTAGCGCAGCAAATAATGGTGGGAAAGCGACGACCAAAAGGCCAGAATTTACCGCAAACGTTAGCTGTACATTGTCATCAACCTCAAGCTATGAAAATGAAACTTTGGCGTGTGGTGAGGATAGCCGTTGAGCCTGAGTTTCAATCTCAGGGAATAGGTAGTGCGTTCCTTAAGCAACTTAAACAACAGGCTATTCGTGATCAAGTTGATGTTTTGGGCAGCGTGTTTTCTGCTGATGCCAAAGTTCTGCGTTTTTGGCACTCAAATCAATTTTCTCAGTTACGGGTGGGCTATACTGCTGAATCAACCACCGGCAGTTTTACTTCCGTGGTTGTAAAAGGTCTTTCACAAGCCGGTGTTAATCTCGAGCATCAGGCGCAGAGGTGGTTTTCACAGGATTTCCCCCATTTGCTGTTGGATACCCATAAAACATTGCCTACGGAAGAGGTTGTGCAAATATATTCAACAATACCCGCCGGTCATGCTGAAAGTGAAATGGATAACCGTTTGGTGCAAGATTACTTGAGTGGATCGAAGGTGTATGAAAATATTGCACCAACCCTGTGGCGTTGGATTTGGGCCAGAAGCGGCACGCCATTAATAAAAGATCGTTTAACATTGCATCAGCAAAATATGGTGGTTATGAGAGTATTGCAAAAAACAGATTGGCGAGACGTTATTGAGCGATTAAATTTAACCGGTATTAAGCAGGCCAGAGCTTTATTGTTATCGGCATGTGCAGAGCTTTATGAATAAACATTACCTGAATCATTTTTTTGAACCCAAATCCATTGCTGTTATCGGTTCGGGTGAGCACGATAATTCTGAAGAGGCGAATCTAGCTGAACGCCTAAAGCAGGAATTTAAAGGTAAGGTATGGTTTGTGCACCCGAAACATCATCACAGTTTGTGGGGAGGAAAGGGCTACCAAACCATTGACCAAGTACCAGGTAAAATAGATCTAGCCATCATCATGACCGAAGATGCCCAAGTGGAAGAACAGCTTCGGCGCTGCGCCTCATCCAATGTCGATTCCGTAGTTGTGCTTTCCAACCTAGATAGCATGATTGGCTATATGCGGCAGCGGTATGTTGATAACCTGCAAAAAGTTGCCGATAAACTTCGGATAAAAATGTGGGGGCCAGACTGTTACGGGTTTGTTCGTCCAGCTTTAGGCATTCGTGCTACCACCGATGCGGTTTCGGTAAAAGCAGGTAAGATTGCATTAATCTCCCACTCGGGTGCAATTTGTCGTGCTATTACTGACTGGGCTGAATCCACCGGGGTTGGTTTTTCCACCATTATTTCACTGGAGCAAGCTGCAGGTGTATACCTGGGTGATATTCTGGATTTTCTGGTTCTGGACCAACAAACCGAATGCATTCTCGTCTATGCAGAAGGGGTAAAAGATCCTCGTGGTTTTCTTTCCGGTTTGCGCGGCATAGCCCGTAGCAAGCCGGTTATTATTTTAAAAAGTGGACGCTTTAGTGAGGCGCTTTCTGTCGATGTATCTCATACAGGGTCAATGATCGGCAGTGATCAAGTGTTTGATGCCGTTCTGGAAAGGGCAGGCATCGTAAGGGCATCCTCTCTCACTGATTTGTTTTTGGCTGCTCGTGCGTTCCCCATACACAAATCCGTTCGAGGTGATCGTATCGCGGTTATTTCCCACGGTCTGGGGCCGGCTATGATGGCGTGTGATATGGCAAAAGATTTGTCCATTCCACTGGCGAACATTGAAAACGAAGTAAAAGCAAAGCTTGCTTCTCTTAACAGCATCCAGTATTCAGAAAATCCCGTTTATAGCAGAGGCTTTGGCGTAGAAGAAGAGTTTGTAGAAGCCTGTGAGTTGCTCTGCAAAGATAAACATGTGGATTTTTTAATTGCCATTATCACCCCGCCAAAAGGTAAGGTGATTAATGAGCTTGAAGCGCGCCTGCATGAGATCCAATCGAAAACCTTTAAGCCTATTGTGGTTTGCTGCATGGGTGGAGAAAAACTGGCCTCATTGAAGAAACGGATTCAAGTGCGTGGCATTCCTGTTTTTTCCTCACCCGAAAATGCGGTAAAAGCCGTTAAGTATCTGGCAACCTATTTTCAAAATAGAACTTACCTGATACAAGCCCCGGAAGCTATGGAAAACGAGGTGACATTGGATACCGAAGGGGCTAAGTTAATTATCGAAGGGGCGCTTCAAGAAGGTAGAAAAAAGCTCGATCAACTTGAGTCTCGCGCTATCCTAAAAGCCTTTTCTATTCCCATCAACCCAAGTTGGAATACTCACTCTGCCAATGAGGCGTTAGTGGCGGCAGAATCTGTGGGTTTCCCGGTAGTGCTTAAAATTAATTCCCCTGATATCAGTCATAAAACGGATGTGGCAGGCGTTTCATTGAATGTCATCAACGCCCAGTCAGTGCGTTCCGCCTATAAAAAATTATTGGAAGATGTGGCTACCAATCTACCGGATGCAAAAATCGACGGTGTGCTGGTTGAGCATATGGTGGAATCTGCAGCTAATCGGGAGCTTCTGTTAGCAATAAAAAGAGACGCGGTGTTTGGTCCGGTCATCGTGTTTGGTCATGGTGGTTCTATGGTTGAGATCATCAATGATATTGCCCTTAGTTTACCACCAATAAATTCTTTACTGGCAAAATCATTGGTTAATCGACCAAAAGTCTCTGCCATGTTGGATCGTTTTCGCAATTTGCCTGCTGTTGACAGAGAGCTACTTGAGGCAATTATTTTAAGAATATCTGCAATTGCTTGTGAGTTACCCTGGATAACAAATCTAGAAATTAATCCATTGGTTATTAATGATCATCAGGCAGTGGTGTTGGATGCCAATATTGAAGTGGATTATCCAGAGCCAGCGCAGAGTACCTACGGTCATATGGCCATTCACCCGTATCCGGGGTATCTGGAAACCACCTGGCAACTGAAAAATGGTGTGGATGTTTTAATTCGCCCCATTCGCCCTGAAGATTTCGAAATAGAAAAAACGTTTATTGAAGGGCTTTCCAGCAAGTCTCGTTACTATCGATTTATGCATAACATAAAACGGGTTACCCCAGAAATGTTAGCTCGTTTCACGCAAATCGATTATCACCGTGAAATGGCATTAATCGCGTTGGTAAAAGAAAACGGTACCTGGCAGGAAATTGGTGTCAGTCGTTATGTGCAAAACCCAGATGGTATTAGCTGTGAGTTTGCAGTTGTTGTGGCAGATCAATGGCAGCGAACTGGTGTTGGCTATAAACTTATGGATCTACTAATGGCAGCGGCCAAAGATAAAGGGTTGGAATACATGGACGGTATTGTTCTGAATGATAATGTCCCTATGCGCCGCTTAGCGCGGAATATGGGGTTTGATGTTCAGGATGACGAATGTGATGAAGATACAGTTTATATAGTAAAAAAATTATGACCACAGCATACATTACCCATAAAGATTGCGAACTACATGATATGGGAGCAGGGCACCCAGAATCCCCTGCTCGACTACGTGCCATTCGTGAGTATTTGATGGAGCGACAACTTTGGGATTACCTGCAACATGTTGACGCGCCCAAGATAGAAAAAAAACATTTATACCGAGTGCACAGTCGTGATTATGTGGATGGTATTTTCGCCCAATTCCCTATAAAAAATTCGAAAGTGTTGGGGGAAGATGTAGAAGCCAATATGCATACTTTAGATGCTGCCCTGCGTTCTTCTGGTGCTGTATGTGAAGCTATTGATTTGGTCATGAATAACAAAGCGGCCAACGCTTTTTGCGCAGTTAGGCCACCGGGTCATCATGCAGAGAAAAATCGTGCGATGGGGTTTTGCATTTTTAGCAACGTGGCGGTGGGGGCAGCGTATGCCATTCATCAATACGATCTTAAACGAATAGCCATCATTGATTTTGATGTTCACCACGGTAATGGTACAGAAAATATCCTTCAATACGATGATCGAGTACTGTTCTGTTCCAGTTTTCAATATCCCTATTACCCTCATACGGTGCCCGATCAAACACGATCCAATATCATTCACACGCCTATGCATGCAGGAACCAGTAGCGATGAATTTCGTGACTGGGTATTGCAACATTGGATGAACAAACTGGAGCAGTTTCATCCCCAGTTAATATTGATCAGCGCCGGTTTTGACGCTCATCAATCGGACCCATTGGCAGATATTTATCTTGATGAGCGTGATTACTATTGGCTTACGCAGGAAATAAAACGGCTGGCCGATCATTGCTGCGACGGAAGAATCGTTTCCAGCCTGGAAGGGGGGTATGAACTAACCGCATTAGCTCGTAGTGTCTACCAGCATCTACGGGTTTTAAGTGACACGAATTAGGCCATGAAAGCTTGCCTAGTGGCCAGTTAGCAAGATAAATTCCCTCAATTAAAACAAAAAGAGGGAAGTTATGGCCATTCATCGTATTCCAAAAAGTTCCAGCAAGCTTGCCGTTTACCTAGTAAACCGCTTGCTGAACTCCTCGCTATCTCCAGGCCTGGAAGTAGAGCCACACACCATTGATAAATCTCGCAAAAGCATGAATCTGTGGGGCAAACTGATGCCAGTGGCAA
>JBFKSL010000136.1:0-9608 GCA_041626995.1 Ketobacter sp.
AGAAGCGCTGTTGCAACCCACGGGTGGCGATGCTTTATACAGCTTTGAGCCTGCTCAACATAAGGCACTACATCCTGGTCAAACAGCGGTAGTTAAGAAGGGTGATCAAGTTATCGGCTACCTGGGCGCATTGCATCCCAGCATCCAGAAAACATTGGATATACCCCAAAAAGTCTTCCTATTTGAATTAGTTTTGTCGGAAATTCAGCGCGGAAGCTTGCCGCAGTTCAAAGAATTGTCGAAATATCCGGAAGTTAGACGCGATTTTGCGGTAATTGTTGATGACAAGATTTCAGCACAGGCTATACTGAAAAATGTACAGGAATCGATTGGTTTATTATTGACCGACCTTGTACTGTTCGACGTCTACCAAGGTGATAATTTGGAAGCGGGCAAAAAGAGCATCGCGTTCGGTATTACTTTGCAGGATTCGAACCGAACCCTACAGGATGAAGACGTTAATCCACTGGTGGAGAAAATGATTTCATCCTTAAAAGAATCGTTCAAAGCCACATTGAGGGAATAGGGATGGGAGCGTTAACCAAGGCTGACTTAGCTGAAAAGCTATTCGAAGAACTTGGGTTGAACAAGCGAGAAGCCAAGGAAATGGTGGAATTGTTTTTCGAGGAAATTCGGTGCTCGCTTGAATCAAATGAGCATGTAAAGCTTTCCGGCTTCGGCAACTTCGACCTGCGTAATAAACGGGAGCGTCCTGGACGCAATCCAAAAACAGGTGAAGAAATACCCATATCCGCGCGGCGCGTAGTTACATTTCGCCCCGGTCAGAAGTTGAAGCAACGAGTGGAAGCCTATGCTGGAACCAAGCAACAATAACGAATTACCAGCAATACCAGGAAAACGATATTTTACTATTGGGGAAGTGAGCGAACTCTGTGACGTAAAACCCCACGTTTTGCGTTACTGGGAGCAGGAATTTACCCAATTGAAGCCGGTAAAGCGTCGTGGTAATCGGCGCTATTACCAGCGGCAAGATGTCATAATGATCCGCCAAATACGTAGCCTGTTATATGATCAGGGCTATACCATTGGTGGTGCCCGTCAAAAGCTCACTGGAGATGATGCTCAGGAGGATGTAACCAAGTCTTCTCAGTTAATTCGTCAGATGATCACCGAGCTGGAAGAAGTGTTGTTTGTATTGAAAGAGCACTGAGTTTCAGGCCATAAAAAACCGTTTGATAATCCCGTTGGATGCTGTATTATTTGCGTCCTCCTTCTGGGGGTTGGAGTTCTTCTAACCTCTTGAAAAGCAAAAGATTCGGGGCGTAGCGCAGTCTGGTAGCGCACCACAATGGGGTTGTGGGGGTCGCAGGTTCAAATCCTGCCGTCCCGACCAGTTTTTTGCATACAAATCAGCATATTAGGTCGTTTGTACTGAGTCAGTGGGCGGTCTTTTGCGCTCTACTTTTATAACGCTTAAATCACCGTTTCTCCTCTATATTAATTCTGTCTAAATAAAGCTAGAAACCTTATTAGCAGACCTCTGATAATTTGCCAGCAATATTCGTTCGTGTTTTGTATACCCCTTAACCCACCGTAAAACAGATTCACTATAATACAACCGCCTTAATTTTACGGTTGGGTTAGTATTTGATCAGTTTGAATGTTTTGGTCAAATAATGAAGATTCAGCAATTCCTTATTCAAAAAATTGGCAACCCTCTTGAGTGGGACTCCGCCGGCAAGGCAAGCCTGTTGCTTTGGATGTATTTGTCTGATCAGCTGTTCTATCAGCTATTCATTGAGCTCGGTATGTCGCATCCTCAGTTGATACCCTGGGTGAATCAGGCAGAAGCTCAGTTCCATAGTTTTTACTTTCTCCTGCTGTTGTTGGTTACCCTGGGGCTCTTGGCGATTCTTCATACCCCTCAAGCACGCAAGCATGCATCTATTCTCTATGAATATATCGCGTGTTTGTATTTTGGAATCAGTCATGTTTACTACGCGTACTGCATTGGCTTGGCTTCGCTTCCTGTGGGGGTGGTGTTGCTGGGGGCACCGGTGGTGGGATTTATTATCGTTAACCATTGGGCGGTGGTGAGTGCGTTTGTGGCTAGCATTTTACTGATGTTGGTATTGAGCATTGCAACCATGCTTGATCATATTCCTTATGCGCCCTTGGTGTTGGGGTTGTATCGTGAGAGTGGCCAGATGGAGCCAGCGTGGGTTGTGGCTTATGCTGTTTTCGCACTGCCTCATGTCGTGTTTATTTTTGCTCTTGCGCATTACGTGCTGCAGCGTTGGCGAGCAAGAGAGGAGGAGGCGATATACCTAAGTCGCACAGACGGTTTGACGGGCCTGCTGAATCGCCGTTATGTGCTCAAGATGTTAGAGCAGGAAAAGCATGAGTGTGAGACTGGCAAGATGCCAATGGCTGTGATAATGGTGGACTTGGATCACTTTAAGGGGATCAATGATAACTGGGGGCACGATGTAGGTGATGACGTGTTAGTGAAAGCCGCTCAGGTGTTAAAGCAATCTGTGCGATTAGGTGATTATGTTGGGCGTTATGGTGGGGAAGAATTTTTAGTGGTGCTACCCGGGCTTGATGAGGCGCAAGCAGTTGGCTTAGCTGAGCGTATACGTGGAAATATTGCGGCTATTCAGGTTGCTCTGGATGGGGGGGATATTCTGACATTGTCAGCTAGTCTGGGCTTGAGTTGTTATACTGGTTCTCCATTTGTGTCTCAGGATGATTTGGTTAGACGTGCAGATGTCGCGCTGTATCAAGCGAAAGCCGGAGGCCGTGATTGTGTTATGGTGGCAACAGCATAACTTTGCAGAATAATAAGGGTGTAAACTTGAGCGATGTTATAGTCAGGTTGAGACAATTATTTCTAAGCTTTGCCCGTGAGCCTGAAGCGTTGGAGCCGAAGATTCGGGAAGCAAGCGGCATGAAATTGGAAGCCGGTGAATGGGCTTTCACTATTCAAGGCCTTTACGGGTTTATTTACCCTGATAGTGAAGCATTTACGTTCCAGCAATTTCAATCTCAGTTATATAAAAGCCAACTTAATCAGAAGCTATCTGCCAAGGGGTTGCAAGTTGTGTTGCACTCTTCATCAGGTGGCAAGCTTAAATCCAATTGGTATCGGCTTACGATTAACACCGCTTTGACTAAGTAGTATCTTTCTTTTCTCTTAATTGGTAGTATCTCCCCAGCTTAGGTGCCCTGTTAAGGGATAATCGGGAAGTATGGTAATGCATTGGCTTAGCCAGTGTTATCCCATCGCTGCCCCCGCATCGGTAATCAAGGAAATATGCTTACTTATGCCACTGGATCGCTTGTCGCGGCCGGGAAGGCGTAAGCATATATCAACCTGAACGGTTGTTACCTTGGAGCCCGAAGACCGGCCTAAGATTCTTTTGTTTAATAGTGCACGGTGGGTGCAAAAGGATTATTAGATGACTACACAAGCGAGCGCTGTAGCGCAAAGTTCTTTTCAGGCTAACTCTTCAACTTTTTCTCAAACATTAGCCGCCTTAATTCTAGGTGGTGTGATTTTATTTGCGGTTGGTTTTGCTCCAATGAGCGCAGCTCATAATGCCGCTCATGATACTCGTCACGCATTGGCATTTCCCTGCCACTAAAGTTTGGCAAATATCAGTTCAGATTGATTTTTCATTGATGACGTTACTGGTGCTTAGGTGAGGCACTAGGGTGTTGCTGCGTATTGAATTTCACCCTGGACTTTTTGTCGCAAAATTTAGCACGAAACTGAGAAAGGTGAATGTTAATGTTCCGTCAGATTGTATTTTGTTCCTTGTTGGTAGGGTTGGTTAGTGGATTAATTTTTAGTGGCATTCAGATTGTTACCGTGAACCCTATTATTTTTTCCGCAGAAGCATTTGAAGTTCCAGAGGTTGCTGTAGAAGTAGCCCACGCCAGTCATGGTCACGGCGCTGATCATCATCACGATTATGAAGCCTGGGCTCCTCAGGACGGCAGTGAGAGAACTTTTTATACAGTACTTTCCAATGTGCTTGCTGGAATTGGGTTTGCACTGGTGTTAACGGCATTGATGTGGCAGTTGCAAGCGCAACGAGTGTCCATTGCTAAAGGTTTGGCTTGGGGTCTTGGTGGCTATATCGCCTTTTTTCTTGCCCCTGCCGTGGGCATGCCTCCAGAGATTCCTGGTATCGAAGCGCCACCGGTTGAATATCGTCAACTATGGTGGGCGGCTGCGGTTACCGGGGTGGGCCTTGGTTTGTTGGTGTTGTCCTTTGCGCCGCTTAAATTTAAGGCGTTGGCTGTATTACTGATGGCCGCACCTTATTTGATGCCTATTCCTCATGGCCAAGGGCCGGCGTTTACCCATCCTGATCCAGTCGCAGTGGAGCAGCTAACCGCTTTGCATCAACAGTTTATTTGGGCTTCCTCTGGCGCGAATCTGCTGTTTTGGATTGCCATTGGCGTGGCCTCAGCTTGGTTTATTAGCAGAATGGTAGCTCAATCAACTCAAAATAATGACAACGCATACGCCTAACTTTCCCTTCACCGCTGTATTAGGGCAGGCTTCGTTTAAGCTTGCTTTGATACTGTCCGCCATTCATTCGGGTATTGGTGGAGTGCTGGTGAGTGGCCCTAGAGGTTTAGGCAAATCTACGCTGGCTCGGGGTTTAGCGGATGTGCTGCCCACAATAGGTGAAACCCCAGCGCCTTTTGTTACCCTGCCTTTGGGTGCTAGTGAAGAAATGGTGGTGGGAACGCTTAATCTTAAACAGGTTCTTGAAGAGAAGCAGGTGGCATTTCAGCCAGGGTTGTTGGCTAAGGCGCACCAGGGTGTGCTGTATCTTGATGAAGTGAATCTAGTGCCAGACCAGTTGGTGGATTTACTTTTAGATGTGAGCACCAGCGGAATTAATCAGGTAGAGCGCGATGGCATCAGCCACCAACACGCTGCACGTTTTGTTTTGCTGGGCACCATGAACCCCGATGAAGGGGAATTGCGCCCGCAGCTGCTGGATCGGTTTGGTTTGTTTGTGACGTTGGAGAATGATTTATCCATTAAGGATCGTGTTGAGGTGGTGAAACAGCGTGATGCTTTTGACACTGACCCGCAATCCTTTGTTGAATCCTGTGAGAAAGAACAAGCGGTATTGCGTGCAACGATTCTTTCTGCGAAGGAAAGGCTGATCGATGTGCAATGTAGTGATGAGCTGCGCTTATTGATGGCACAACGTTGTAATGAAGCCCAAGTGGATGGTCTAAGAGCTGATATTGTTTGGCTGCGAGCGGCTATGGCTCATTGTGCTTTTTCCGATAGAACGCAAGTTGAGAAAGCTGATGTGCTTGCAGTGGAGGAGTTGGTGTTGGCACACCGGCGTAAGCCAGATCAAACCATGCCGCCGCCGTCATCGCCCTATCAGCGTCCACAACAAAACAGTGGCTCACAAAATCAAGCCGATGGAGATTGGGGCAAGATGGAACCTGTCCATCAAAATTGCGTTGCCTCAGAACTACCTTCCTCAATGCTTTCAAGTGAACATTTGGATCTCAGGTCGGTTCCAAATGATATTTTGTTTTCAGGGCAAAAATCGAAGAGCAACTTAAGTGGCTCACACCAAGGCAATATTCGTTCTAATAAAAGCAATGAAAAGGTAAATTGGTTTGGCACTTTATTAAAAAACGCCGGTGACTGGCCATTACGCCAATTGATATTTAAGAAACAGCACAGTGCTCGGCCTGTATTAAATATGGTGTTGTTGGATACCTCTGCGTCCACTTTAAAAAATCAGCAATTCGGTAAGGCTAAGATGCTGGTGCAGCATATTGCCGAGCGTGGTTATCTGAAGCGTGAAGAAATCCTCATTATGGGATTCGGCAATCAACGAGTCAGTACATTGTTAAGCAAGCGTCGCTCACCTAAGAATTTGCGCTCCTATTTAGATACATTACCTGCTAGCGGGGGCACTCCGTTTCGAGAAATGATTCAGCAGGCCGCACAGCACCAACAACAGGTGTTGCGCGAACGTCCAGACTGTTATATCCGCACTTATCTGTTGAGTGATGGTCGTGTTAGCCAGCGGTTCGATGACCTTTCTTTGCATGGGGATGTGATTTTAGTGGATATGGAAGATGCGGCAGTAAAAAGGGGTAAGGGAAAAGACATCGCCGACGCTTTATCTGCGCGTTATTTTTCATTTCCACAGTTGTTCGTTGGGGCATAGATTATGAGTGAAGAGCGTTCGGATATGGCAGCGGAAATAGCAACGTGCCCTGCAATCTTTTTAGCTGCACCAGCTTCTGGCCAGGGTAAAACTACTCTAACGGCAGCGCTGGCACGATTGCTACAGCGCCAGGGTAAATTGGTGAGGGTGTTTAAAACTGGGCCTGATTATCTCGACCCTCAGATTCTTGAGCAAGCTTCCGCTCAGCCAGTGGAACCGTTGGATTTATGGATGGTCGGTGAAGAATATTGTCAGCAGAAATTGCATGAAGCCGCCAAAGTCGCTGATCTGATCTTGGTGGAAGGCGCTATGGGTATGTTTGACGGTACACCATCCAGTGCTGATCTTGCTGCTCGCTTTGGGATTCCTCTTGTGGTTGTGATGGACGTAAAGGGGATGGCGCAAACTGCGGCAGCGTTAGTTCAGGGGTTGGCGAGTTTTCGGGACGATGTTTCCGTTGTGGGTATGATTGCCAATCATTGCAGCACGGATCGCCATCGCCAATTAATTGAAGAAGCGCTACCCGAGAATATTCCGCTTTTGTTCAGCGTGAAATGGGATGAGACTTTGGCACTTCCGGAACGTCATTTGGGATTGGTGCAAGCTAAAGAAGTTGAGGCAGAATTGGAGCAGCGCTTTGAACGGGGCGCAGATTGCTTACAGGCTGCTGGAGCGCTGGATTGTTTTGGGAGCCTGCCGCAAGTGGCGTTTGCTTCTTCACCCTTACCCAAAGTGCGGACTTTGTTAAAGGGGATTAATATCGGTGTTGCAAGAGACGAAGCCTTCAGTTTCATTTACCAGGCCAATATCACTTTATTGCGAGAATTGGGAGCCGAGGTTCACTACTTCTCTCCAATTCACGACCAGCAATTACCTCAGGTAGAGGCTTTGTGGTTGCCTGGTGGTTATCCCGAGTTACACGCTAAAGCGTTGTCATCTAACAAAAGCATGTTGCAAAGTCTAAGAGCGTTTCATGCTTCCGGGAGACCGATACTGGCTGAGTGTGGTGGTTTTCTTTATTGTCTCGATACCTTAACAGATCTGGAAGACGATCAGTTTACTATGGCTGGTTTAATGCAAGGCCATGGAGCCATGCGCGGTAAGCGAGGGTGTCAGGGAATGCAATCGGCACCATTACCCGAAGGTGAAGTAAGAGGGCATGCGCATCATCGTTCTCGCAGCGCGGATACGCCGGAACCTGTGGCATTTGGTAAGCGTCAACGCCATCCTGCATCTGGTGAAGCAATTTATCGGGTGGGCAGTTTGACGGCCAGTTATCTTCATTTGTTTTTTCCGTCTAACCCGGAAGCTATTGCTCGATTGTTTCAGCCGTGTTCTCGAATGGTGGCGGTATGACAGCGACTCTGATCATCGTGGCAACCGGTTTTATGTTGGGTTTTTTTCATGCCCTGGATGCCGATCATGTAATGGCCGTATCGTCGTTAAGCAATAAAAAACCGGGGTTGGTACACATGTTGCGCTTTTGCTGCAACTGGGCTTTAGGGCACGGAGGCGTTTTGCTGTTTAGTGGACTCTTGTTGTTCGGTGTTGGTGTTCATTTGCCGGAAACCTTGCAGCGTGCTGCTGAGTTGAGTGTAGGCCTTATTTTAATCGCTATTGGTTTAATGTGTTTTTGGCAGTTCAAACGCCAAAAGCTCAGTTTGAAACAGCATACTCACGATGACATTACCCATGCTCACTGGCATGTGGAAGGCGATGCAAATGTGAAAGGTCATGGAAGCAATACTCGTGGCAATGGTCATGCACCGATGATGGTAGGGGTAGTGCATGGTTTAGCGGGCAGTGCGCCTGCTCTAGCATTGGTACCAGCAGCGTCACAAGGTTCAGTACCCGTTGCGCTGGGATATTTGCTGGTGTTTTCTTTGGGGGTTTTGATTTCCATGTTTCTATTTGGGTTGGGTATGGCGTCTTTTCAAACGTTTATACAGCGTCGCTCCGATAATTTTTTTCAATTACAGCGCTATTTTATTGCCGCATCCTCCATTGTGTTCGGTGGAGTTTGGTTTGTGCAGGCGTTATAGGTCGTATGCGGGTGGCATGTTATGTGGCCAGAAAGCAGTGAAAAAACACAGGCACTGCGCAACGGCTTAACCACCGGAACCTGTGCTACTGCTTGTTGCGTTGCTGCTTCGCAAAGCCTGCTGGGGGGGAAGCAACCTAAGCAGGTTGAGGTTACCCTGCCCAAGGGTAAGCAGGTGAGCCTTACCATTGAGTCCTGCCAAATCGTGGAAAACAACCGAGTGAAAACTTCCACTGTTAAAGATGCGGGGGATGATCCGGATGTTACCCATGGCGCATGTGTGTTTGTGGAGCTGGCACTGGTGGCGAAGCCCGGGGTGAAGTTTAAAGCTGGCCCAGGTGTAGGCACAGTAACAAAAAGTGGCTTGGTATTGGCGGTTGGAGAACCGGCAATTAACCCAGTGCCAAGACAGATGATGCAACAACATTTACAAAGAGCCGCTAAAGTTTATCAATACACAGGTGGATTTGAAGTCACGGTTGGTATTGAAAAAGGAGAGCAGCTGGCATTGAAAACCATGAACCCGCGGTTGGGTATTCTTGGTGGTTTATCAGTGTTAGGAACCACAGGCATTGTTCGCCCTTATTCTTGCTCGGCCTATATCGCTTCGATTCATCAGGGAATTGATGTAGCGCGTAGCAATGGCATAGACCATATCGCCGCAGTAACAGGTAGCACCAGCGAGCATTTTATACAGCAGCAATACCGATTAGATGACATGGCGTTATTAGAAATGGGGGATTTTGTTGGCGCTGTTTTGAAACACCTGCGGGGCAACCCGGTAAAAACCGTTAGTCTGTGTGGCGGCTTCGGTAAGATAACCAAATTGGCAAATGGCCACATGGATTTAAACAGTCGTGCTTGCAGTATCGATTTTGATTGTTTGGCACAATGGGCTGCTCAATGCGGTGCTGATGACGAATTACAACAGAATATTCGTAAGGCTAACACCAGCATGGAGGTATTAGCTCTATGCCAGAAAAATAATATAAATCTAGGCCAAATGGTTTGTGATAAGGCGCTACAGACAGCTCGTGCTGTGGTGGCTAAAGTACCGGTGCAGTGTATGAGTCTGGAAGTGTGGGCTGTAGGTCGTAAAGGGGAGTTGATTGCATCGTCGACTGAGGTGCTTTCGTGAACCTGTTAATTCTTGGCGGCACTAGCGAAGCTCAGAATGTTGTAAAACAACTGACTGGTAACACAGGTGGGACACCGTGCAAATTAATATACAGTGTTGCCGGTTTAGTGCGAATACCAGAGTTACCTTGCGAGGTCATCAGTGGGGGCTTTAGCCAATACGGCGGTTTGAGCGAATACTTGGTACAACGTCAGATTGACGGCGTGATAGATGTAACTCATCCCTATGCGCAACGAATGAG
>JBFKSL010000137.1:0-9472 GCA_041626995.1 Ketobacter sp.
CATACAGTACTTCTCTCCATTATTGTTATTGATTGGCCGGACCCATTCGACATCGAAACTTAATTGCCCCAAAGCAAGTCAACAATATTGTGCAATTGCGCAATATTAATCAACACTTGTGTTCATTTACAGTCAAATGATATTGTAAACACTCTCACTCAATCAACCTATTAGAGGGCTTTTTTGTCATGAATTCAGTTGACCCCGTTACACGAAAAATCATTGCGGGAAGATCCATTCGCTGGAATGAAGAGATGGCAAAAACAGCCTACGACAAGGGTTTATGGGTAAACGACACCTTATCTGACACCCTAAAACAGATAGCAGAAACAGACCCAACCAGGGTTGTGATCATAGATGGTGATATAAAACTCGATGCCCTTACCTTGTTTAATAAGGCAAAACAGTTAGCCGAAATTATGGCAAGCCGCTACGTTGAAGGTAGCGTAATATCCTTTATGCTGCCGAATTGGCACGAAGCAGCCATTATCTATTTTGCAGCAACCATGGCGGGTATGGTTGCCCATCCCATCTTGCCTTCTTTACGTCAGCATGATTTGCGATTTATGTTGGCTGATGTGCAAAGCCGCATGATCTTTATTCCTGAGCAATTTCGTAATCATCATTATGCAAATATGCTGAGCGAGGTAACCAAACAGCTACAGGAACCACCTGAGGTGGTGGTAATTCGCGGTGAGAATCACGACTTTACCCATTTCGAAAAAGTATTCAGCCAAAACATCAACCATAGCTTGCCCAAGTTAGATCCTGATGCTGTGCGCATGATTATGTACACGTCAGGCACAACAGGTAATCCCAAAGGGGTTATGCACAGCCATAACTCAATTCACGCATTAATACAACAGATAGGCAAACATTGGCTGGTTGAACCTGGAGATAAATTTTTGGTGGCCTCGCCTATTAGCCATATAGGTGGTTCTATTTACGCCTTTGAGATACCAATTTTATTAGGTGCTACGGCCGTATTAATGGAGCATTGGAACTCGGATCAAGCAGTTCAAATTTTGGAATCCGAGCATTGCACCCATTTTGCTGGTGCCACTCCGTTTCTTGTTCAAATTCTGGATTCAGCAAGACGTGCGCACACACGAATTCCCTCTTTAAAACTTTTTGTGTGTGGCGGCGCTTCTGTACCGCCTTCATTAATTTATCAGGCAAGCGAATATTTTGATAACGCGGCGGTAACCCGGGTTTACGGTTCTACCGAAGTGCCCGTTCTTACAGTAGGGTCAGTGAATGATGTGGACCATGCTGCTAACACAGATGGTCAAACTGGCATCGCCAGAATAAAGCTTGCCAGTACCAGCGGATGTACTGTGGACAGCGGTGAAGTGGTGGCCAAAGGTGCACAAATGTTGGTGGGTTACTTACATACAGAAGACGAAGTGAACGCTTTCGATACGGAAGGATTTTTCCGAACCGGAGACTTAGGGCGATTTGTAGATGACACATACTTGGTGATTGTCGGCCGTGCTAAAGACATTATTATTCGACATGGCGAAAATATTGCGCCCAAAGAAATTGAAGACCTTCTTGTTAATCATCCCGCTATCGATGAAATAGCCATTGTGGGTATTCCTAATGAAAAAACTGGTGAAAGAGCCTGTGCTGTGATTGTTACAAGAGGCGAAACAAGCCCATCTTTAAAGGATATTTCCCAGTACCTATCTGAAAAAGGAGTTGCTAAATTCAAGTATCCGGAGCAATTAGAAATTTGGGAAGCGTTGCCAAAAAATGATGCTGGAAAGGTTCTTAAACATAAAATTCGCAGCGAGTTAATGGAAAGGCAAAAAAAAGCCGGCTGAGGGGCCGGCGGAAAAACACCAAATCAATTCGTCAAAGAATGGAGAACTAATCCAAACTGTTTAGTCCTTTAGTTAAGAGAACCGGAACGTTCTAATAACCCTAGTAAATTACCACCCATAACTTTACGCTTTTCTTCATCTGTATAGGCATCCAAACGCTCAATGAATTGCAGTGGACTGGCTACGCCTTCCGGATGCGGGAAATCACTACCAAACAAAACCTGATCGGCTCCCACAGAATCTTTTAATGTATCTAAAGAGTCTTCGTAAAATGGTGCGACATATATATTTTCTTTAAAACGCTGCACTGGATCATATTTAAATTCCTGTGGAAAAATCTTGTTTGCTTTTTCCATAGTTTTTAGTAGCTCACCAACCCAAGCCGCTCCATTTTCAATGGTGGCAATCTTCACTTCGGGAAAGCGATCAAATACGCCATGACAAATTAGCGCTGTGCAAGTATCTGCAATCACACGTGCCGCTGGCTTTAAGATGTGCGCAAACGCTGACGGCTTGAAGGGTTTGAATTCGCTTCCACCCACCCACATACGAACAAAACGATCATAACCGCTATCAGAAGCGTGCATGGACACAAAGATTTTTGACTCATTAATACGAGCCCAGAATGGATCGAACTCTTCAAAACCAGGTGAGCGGGAACCTGAGATTCCAGGCACCGGCGCCGGTCGAACCAAAACGGTTTTTGCTCCATTTTTTAGCGCCCAGTCCAACTCTTTTACGGCCCAATCAATATCAGCGAGACTGATTACTGGAGCAGTAAAAATACGATTGTTGCGATTGAAGCCCCACTCTTCAAGAATCCACTGATTCAGTGAATGCATGATCGCGCACATCGCAGGAATATCATATTGGCCCATACGTTCTTCAACGGCAGATACAAGTGTTGGGAACATTAATGCACCTGTTAACCCTTGCTCATCTAACTCTTTTAAGCGTTCCTCGCCAGTACGCCATGCCATCGGAGGCTTAATCGGTTTACCCATGCTTTCGCGCATACTCATGCCTTCCGGGTTATTCCCGGAATACCACTCAACCAATTTCCCTGGAGCTGCCACATGATCAAAAGTTGGATCGGGAATGTAATCGGAGATTTGTCCACCAATTGCCAGCTTAGTACGACCATTCACTTGAACATAGGAAACGGCGTGCTTAAATTCTTTTGGCAAATATCGCATTAGAGCTTCTGGTGGTTCGTAGAAATGATGGTCTGCATCATAAGTGGGATAAGATAAGCCCGTCATAGTAAATCACCTTTCATCCATATTGATCGTTAAAACAGAGTATATAAGGATATTTCTTCAGTCAACAACACTGTTGTTTTTTGTCACTTATATTCTTGTGCATTTCTTTCAAATCAATTCAATCTTCTACGATTTATAAATAAGCATCTGCAAGCAATGTGGTTATTGTATATTTTGAATATTTATGAGGCGTTATCAGGCATGATGCGCTCACATATGAGTGCTTCTGGAGCCACATATTTTGTAGTTGACCAACCCCCATCCAGTGCAATGGTTTGGCCATTTATATAACTCCCTTCGGCAGATGCCAGAAAAAATACTGTGTTGGCCACATCATCCACCGTACCATCACGATCAAAAGGTGTAAGCTCTTGGTTTGTGCGTTGAAACCCTGGGTGATACCACGCAGCTTCTGTCATTTCCGTCTTGACTACGCCAGGCGCCACCACGTTAGAACGAATTCCTTTTGCACCGTACTGAACAGCGAACGCCTGACTCATGCCTATCATTCCCGCCTTAGCTGTACAGTAAATACCGCCATCCAATCCACCGAGCAATCCAAACACTGAACCGATATTGATAATTGATGATCCGGGTTGCATAGCCCGTAAAGCCTCACGTCCAAATCTGAAGGGCGCTTTTAAACTAATGTCGATAACCTCATCAATTGTAGCGTCATCCGTATCACCAGGCGCAGCCCATTTACCAGCCCCAGCGTTATTTACCAAGCAATCCAAACGTTCGAATTTGCGCAACGCAAGATCTACTGCTCTTTGTGGTGCATTCTTTTCGGTAACATCTGCTACTAAATACTCAACATCGGTGAAATCCACCAATTCCTGTTTTAATTGCTCCAATCGTTGTTCTCGGCGAGCAACTGCTACTATGCGCCACCCTTCTTTAGCAAACTTTCGTGCAATTGCTTCGCCGATACCGGAGCTGGCTCCGGTAACCAGCACAACAGGCTTCTCTGAATGCATTCCCATAAGGCTTCAGCCTCCTTGATCGTTGTAATTATCTTTTGAGTAATATGGACAATCGTACACCAGCAATGATCAAGAGAGTGGCTCAACAATAAGAACTGCATTTTCAGACAGATACTTCCTCCTCATGAGTCAAAAACAACCAATTTTCGCCGAAAGGAGATTGCTAAAGAGAAGCCACTTTTAGAATGGTACTTTCAACCATCATTCGAATCATCTACAATACATCATGTATCATAGAATTATTTTAAATAAGCTAATTATGTTTTTGATATTGCAATGAAGTATAACACCGACCCTCGCGCCACCCGAACAAGAGATGCATTACATTCCGCATTACTAAAGCTTGTAGAGCAAAAGCCTTTCGATCAAGTCACCGTAAGAGAAATAACAACTGAAGCAAATATTGGTTACGCTACATTTTTCCGCCAATACGAAAATAAAGAGCAACTGCTTGAGCATATCGCTTCAGATCAAATTCAATGTTTGATCAATTTATCCGTTCCAATTCTAGTTGCTCAGGATATGCGGTCAGCTGCTGAAGCACTTTTTTCATACGTTTCTGCACATCGGTTACTTTGGTCAGCTTTGATTACGGGTGGTGCGTACAGCTTTGTGCGAGAAGAATTTATACGCCTTGCGCGGGAAGCGGCCGTGCCACTTAAACCTTCTGTAAACAAAGTACCCACTGAAATGGGTGTAATACTAATAGTTAGTGGGTTGCTTGAGATCCTTTCGTACTGGTTACGCCAAACCAAACCAATGCCCATAAGGCAAATTGCAGAACTATATGAGCAATTGGTGGTATCCCCAATTGTTCAAGCAAACAGCCAAGCTTGAAGACTTCCGGCATCTATGATACATACTGACTCATAGATGTTAAAAATATAGTGAAGGGAGTTTCGTGCGTGTTATTAGAAATTTTACGTTTAGGCGCTGCATTTGGTAGCGTTGCCTTGATCGTTTGGTTTTGGTATTGGTTGATGGATTCTTTAGGCACCTTTTAGACATTGGCAGAATATGCAAATGGAAATCAGTGGCCAGCATGCCCTCGATCTTGAGCACACCTGTTCTTTTTTAGCCAGTACTTTCTCTTCTGGTAGAATCAAGAAATGCAGATTGGTAACGGGTGAATATCGACATCTGGGTTTAAACCCTGAAGCATCCTTAGTAAAAATTCCCGTACCCTACTTGGATACTAATTGGAATCTAAGAACCATTTGTAGCGGGGTTGCCCTACAGTGCTCTCCTTCAAAATTACTAATTACACACCTTGATTTAAGAGAATTTTCAGTACGTGAAATTAACGCTCTAACGCTCGCAGAAGCGGAAGTAGCCATGGCTTGGATTAGCAGAAAATGGCCTGGACTCATTTCAGAATTGCAAAGAAACCTGCCCAATCTGGAAATATCGAAAGAAGATGCTGACACCCCGAAAATCATAGAGCGTGCATATTCTCTCGTACGGTCTACCAAACCTCTGTGTTGTCCTCCTCTACTTGGACAACTGCCCACCGCCCCCCACACTAAACATACATTAATGACTTATTTCAAAAGACTACGTGGGCAAATGCCTTGGTCGACCAAACGTAAACTATCACCAACGTTGCATACCATCCCAGTTGCTGGAGACGGCGGTGTAAAAAACACTAACCTCCCTCCTCCTAGTCGCCCAAAAGACGATCTGACAATAATTAATTCCGACCAGCGCATTGGCATCCCTTATCCTGAATGGAATCGGTGGACACGTTCATTTCTACAGAACCACGTAGCTGTACTAGAAAGACAGCACAACGACTCGAACATCGGATATACCCCAACCTCAACAGCTTTGCGATCCTGGTTCGAAAAACACACCCATCGCGCTATGAAAAGTGGGTTACATGATGGAACAGAAGTGGACGTTGACCGTTATATTCAATATGTCGTTGACGGCGCTACAGGAACCTATACAGAACCACGGATTTTTCGTGATCTATCCCCAGCACATCGTGATGTAACCACAGCTGTTTTATTGGATGGAAGCGATTCTCTTAGCGCACAACAAGGACGTATTTTTCGTTTACAGCTAGCATGCGCAGATGCCCTTTCGCACACAATGGCTCAGACAAAGGAAAAACACGGAGTATTTGTATTCAGCGGTAACACACGCCACCGAGTTGAAGTTATATGTTTAAAAGATTTCAACCAAAGACATCAGGTTATCCCGGGTGAATTGAACTTAAAAGTCGGTGGGTATACACGACTTGGCGCCCCTATTCGGCATCTCACCAGTAGGCTATTAAAACAATCTAGCGAAAGGCGCTGTTTAATCATTATTGGTGACGGACTAATTTCTGACGAGGGCTATGAAGGATATTACGCCTGGGATGATGTTGCACACGCTATCGAAGAATCTGCACACGCTGGAATATCCGTGTACTACATAGGAATTGGCCCAGTAAAAGTTGATCCTCTACCAGACGTTTTTGGCCCCAAGCAATCTACCAGAATCAATAGCGTGGATGAACTACCAAGAGTATTAGCAAATATTCATCGTTTGCTAATCGCATTTTAAATCAAAAAAATAGAGTATACGCCATGAAAAACGAACAATTTATTAATAGGCAAGATCTTAAACGAAAACGAGCCTTAATCGCCTTCCAAATACTAATGTATGGCTACCTTTTAACGATGTTCCTAGTCCAAATGTATATGTACTCTGTTCGCGATTGGTAAAAGGTAACAATATGAATCAAACAACTTCACCATCATTAGCTACATCAACAAAGGGCCTGGATGAACACTACGATCAAAGCCGAAAAGCTCAACGGCAAGCGGATCTTTGGTTAATGTCAGGCGCTATTATGTTGGGGACACTGGTGCTCGGACCTATTGGATTTCCAGTATTTCTGCGCGGATTATCGCTTCAAGTCAAAGCGCAAAAAGCGGGTCTAACTGTACGACCTGTTTTGGTCACATTAGTTGGATATTTGGTTGCCATTGACGCCGCGTTGAATAGCTTTGGTTGGGCAATGGATATGATCGCGCATCATTCTCTTATGAATCGCACCATATTAACCATGTGGGGAAACATGTTTGATGCAGGGTATTTTTGGCATTACAACGAATTATGGATAGGCGGCGCATCTGCCCCTGGCGAAAAAGCTTGGGTGTTTGCTCTTCTACCCATTGTATTTTCGATGCGCTTAGCCGCTGCCATTGGCTTCTTGCAAATGAAGAGATGGGGCCACCAATGGATGGTAGTTACCTGCTGGTTCGGCGTTGTTGCATGGGTTGGCTATGTAGCAAACATGACGATTTTTGCAGATGTTAGATATGCAAACGTGGTGTTTCCAGTGGTGGGATGGTGGTTATATGACATTTTCTATATATCCCCCTTTCTTGCCATTCCCTATCTGCATTCCGTGAATCGAGAAATTTTTTCAGATTCTTAACCCAAGCTACTTCAAATTCTGGAGAGACAAATGTCAGAGAAATCTTTGAACAGTGATTTACCAATGGGTACAAACGCTGTTTTCGCAAATATGCACAAATGGTTACAACGAGGGCTGATGGTTTGTCTAACCGCATTAGTGTTAGAAGGGGCATTAACCATGCCGTTATTAGCAGTATGGTACGGATGGCCAACTTTGAGTTTTCAAGAGATATGCAGTGAGTTGCAAAAAATACGTTTTTCCGATGATTCGAGGGAATGCATATACCCTTATCCTCTCTTTGGTCCGGCGGAGGGTGCTGGTCAAACCACTGCCAAGGATCAGTGGGGAGTACAACCCGTACCTGAATACAAACGAATCGGCTATCGCGAATTGATAACGATTCGAAATGCGCGATTGGCACAGTAAAATACATCTGCACAGACGGTATAGCCCATAGCACGAACTGTCAGGAACCACTGACCTAGCCATGATAAAACCTTAATAACAATAGCAACTTGTTTATCAAAGGTGCACCAATCATGGCTAATGCCCCAAATATTGAAGAATTAAAAGAAGAAGCCAAAAAATATATTGGCTATGAAAAAGATACCGAAAACAAAATAGCCTATCTAACATTCAACCGACCAGAAGCGCTCAACGCCACCACGGTGGGTATGCGCCAGTATTATGCCGACTTGGTATTTAAGGCTAACGTAGACGATGACGTTAAAGTGTTGGTTATAAGAGGAGAAGGCAAGCATTTCGGAAGCGGAGGCGACCTTCAAGAACAAGCTGATATGTACGGCGAAGATGGCGAAGACATGTCACTGCTGCATGAATTCGGTATAAATGATCCCAACGTAAAATATCCACCACGAGGTTCTTACCGTTTTTTGCATAGCATGACCGATCACTATGCAAAAGCCCCGGCAGGCAACCGACCTTTGCAAGAATTCAAGAAAATCAGCATCATCGAGACGAAAGGATATTGTTACGGCTGGCATTTTTACCAAGCGGCCGATGCAGATCTATTGGTTTCCTCAGACGACACCCTGTTTGGCCACCCTTCTTTTCGTTATGCAGGTTGGGGGCCGCGCATGTGGACATGGATAGAACAAATTGGCCTACGCAAGTTCTCTGAAATGCTGTTTACGGGTCGCCCTTTCACCGCTGCTGAAATGTACGAAACCAACTTTATAAATAGCGTGGTAGCACGGGATAAATTAGAAGCTGAAACAAAAAAATACGCCATGGCATGCTCACGTAGCCGTCCAACAGATGTAGTGCAAGTTCAAAAAACCATGATTGAAATATATAAACAGTATCGTGGCGAATATATGGGAAGCCTACTCACAGGTTTTGTTGAAGGCATGTTACCGATGATGAAAAATGATAATCAAAACCAAGCGGGAGTAGATAGCGACACGTTCGAAAAAGGCTTAAATAATGTGGTGAAAGATCTTGATATGGAGTATCCACCCGAATGGCGCATGGGTATGTCGAACCGAAAAAAACCATGACAACCTCGATACAAACATTTAAGGAACCATCATGTCATTTAAACTGAACAGAGAGCTTGCAGCCAAGCGAGAACCATTGCCCACCAATACCGAGGTTGATCCTGTTACTGCAAGCATTATACGTGGTGCTCTGGAAACCATTTGTTTTGAAGCATGTGCTCATCTTGGTCGCGCAGCATCCTCTCCCATCATTAATCAGTCCAATGAGCGCAACTCTTCCATTATCGATTCACATGGGCGCTTGGTTGTGGGATCAGTTGGGACGCCCCATCTGACATTTGTTACTCAACTTACTGTGCGTTATGGCTTGAAGCAGTTTAAAGACTATGACTGGGGCCCTGGAGATGTTTTCTTGGGTAATGACCCGGATCATGGCGGTGGCCATCTTCCTGATTACAACGTATATGCTCCAGTATTTGATGATAATGGTGAATTAGTGCTTATCCAGGCACTGCAAGCGCAC
>JBFKSL010000138.1:0-9457 GCA_041626995.1 Ketobacter sp.
CCCCACACCCAGTGGCACACAGGCGCATAGACAGCAAGCAACCAAAGCGCACTAAACAACAACATAGCGGAAAACCGCATACGCTCAGCGAAAGCACCCACGATCAAAGCCGGGGTGATCACCGCAAAGGTCATCTGAAAAGCAGCAAACAGAATGGAAGGAATATCTCCATTCACACTGTTTACGTTCATGGAAGCAAACAGCACGTTACCAAAATCCCCCAGGAACATACCCTGCTCATCCAAGGAACCAAATGCCATGGTGTAACCCACGATGAACCACAATATGGACATCAAACAGGTTAAGGCAAAGCATTGCATTAATACGGAAAGCACATTCTTGGAACGCACCAAGCCAGCATAAAATAACGACAGCCCCGGTATGGTCATAAACAGGACCAGTGCGGTGGCAGTTAAAATCCATGCGGTGTTGGCTCCGTTGATTTCACCGGCGAAAGATACGGAAGGCAAAAAGAGTGCGGCCAGCGCATAAAACACACGCTGCAGTGGAAATGTAGCAAACATTAATAACCCCTTGAAGATTTTACAAATTTGGCCTTAAGAAAGCTGTGGATTAAAGAGCGTCTTCACCCTGTTCTCCGGTTCGGATGCGAAGAACTTGGTCGATGGGTGTAACGAATATTTTTCCATCACCTATTTTGGTAGTACGAGCAGCCTTGGTGATGGTTTCTACCGCTTGCTCAACCTGCTCATCTCGAACTGCAATTTGCAGCTTAATTTTTGGAACAAAATCAATAACATACTCAGCCCCACGATATAATTCAGTGTGACCTTTCTGGCGACCAAATCCCTTGGTTTCCTCGATTGTCATTCCTAATATTCCTATCTCCGTCAATGCCTCACGCACATCATCGAGCTTAAAAGGCTTGATGATTGCCGTAATCATTTTCATAATTGCCGCCCCTAAATTCTGTGACAGTGTTTTTTGTTGGTTTTTAAAGGATTTCTAGCACAAACATTGAAATTGTTCTATAACGGTGCTCGCGCACCATCTTAGAGCATGCAGAATTCAGGCCAGCTGAGAGAATCTAATAAAATCAACAGGTTAGATTTTTTCAGCGAAAAAGCACCACGATATTTGCACCATTTTGGGTTCCAGTAGAGCCAATCGCGCACATATCAGGTGCATTCCCTTTTGTACCTCTTAGGGGGTAGCCTAGTTTGACTTGCATCAAGGCAAACGAGGGATTCGCACCTATAATTCAGGCTGCCGTTACAAGGGGTGACGGTAAACTGCGTTATGTGGAACAACTGTAGTAACCATGTGTGTCCAATCACTCAACACAGGAATGACACTCAATGAGTAATAGTCAAGCTGCAACACCGCAATATGAATACGGTGTCGTGAAGCAATTTACGGTCATGACCGTTATCTGGGGCATTGTTGGAATGTTGGTTGGGGTATTAATCGCTGCCCAGCTCGCTTTTCCTGCTCTGAACTTTGATCTACCCTGGCTGACCTACAGCCGTTTACGTCCACTGCATACCAATGCGGTTATTTTTGCATTTGGTGGCTGTGCATTGATGGCAACATCACTCTATGTAGTTCAACGCACCTGTCAAACTGCCCTATTTGCACCTGGGCTGGCCAAGTTTGTCTTCTGGGGATGGCAGCTCGTTATCGTGCTGGCAGCAGTCACATTACCGTTGGGTATCACCAGCTCTAAAGAGTATGCCGAACTGGAATGGCCGATCGATATCTTGATCGCCGTAGTTTGGGTGTCTTATGCCGTTGTATTTTTTGGCACCATTGCCAAGCGCACTACCGGCCATATCTATGTGGCTAACTGGTTCTACGGTGCATTTATCGTAACCGTTGCCCTGCTGCACATTGTTAACAGCATGGCCATTCCTGTGTCTTTAACCAAATCCTATTCCGTATACGCTGGTGCCATGGATGCCATGATCCAGTGGTGGTACGGTCACAACGCTGTAGGCTTTTTCTTAACCGCTGGTTTCCTGGGCATGATGTACTACTTCGTACCCAAGCAAGCTGGCCGCCCCGTGTTCTCTTATCGCTTATCCATCGTGCATTTCTGGGCACTGATTTCTATTTATATGTGGGCTGGCCCTCACCACTTGCACTATACCGCGCTGCCTGATTGGGCACAGTCTTTGGGTATGGTGTTCTCTTTGGTTCTGTTGGCGCCATCTTGGGGCGGTATGATCAACGGTATCATGACCTTATCTGGTGCATGGGAAAAACTGCGCGATGACCCAGTTATCCGCTTCCTGATTGTTTCACTATCCTTCTATGGCATGTCTACCTTCGAAGGCCCCATGATGTCCATTAAGACAGTTAACGCTCTGTCTCACTACACAGACTGGACCATCGGCCACGTGCACTCTGGTGCGTTGGGCTGGGTAGCCATGATTTCCATCGGCTCCATTTACGCCCTGACGCCTTGGCTATATGGCAAAAAAGAAATGTATAGCGTGAGCCTGGTGAACACCCATTTCTGGTTGGCTACCATTGGTACCGTTCTGTACATTGCCTCCATGTGGGTTGCCGGTATTTCCCAAGGTTTGATGTGGCGTGCAGTGAACGACGACGGCACTCTCACCTATACCTTTGTTGAAGCTCTGAAAGCCAGCTATCCGTACTTTGTAGTACGTATGATCGGTGGTGCTATCTTCCTGGCTGGTATGTTCTTGATGGCGTACAACGTATTCAAGACCATGACGAGCTCGCCCGCTTCCACTAACGCTGCGGCGCAACCAGCATAAGGAGACAGAAACCATGGCAAAGACACATGAAGTAGTAGAAAAGAACATTGGCCTGATGATCGTTTTGATCATCGTTGCTGTGAGCTTTGGTGGTCTGGTGGAAATCGTTCCTCTGTTCTTCCAGAAGCAAACCACTGAGCCTGTAGAAGGCTTGAAACCTTGGACAGCTCTACAGCTGGAAGGCCGTGACATCTACATCCGTGAAGGTTGCTATACCTGTCACTCGCAGATGATTCGTCCTTTCCGTGCCGAAACTGAGCGCTATGGTCACTACAGTGTGGCTGGCGAGCACGTATACGAGCATCCCTTCCTGTGGGGTTCCAAACGTACTGGTCCTGACCTGGCTCGTGTAGGTGGTCGTTACAGCGATCAGTGGCATTACGATCACATGATGAACCCTCGTGACGTGGTACCAGAATCCAATATGCCCGCTTTCCCCTGGTTGGATGAAAACATTCTAACCGGTGATTTAACCGGAGCAAAAATGGAAGCCTTACGTACCGTTGGCGTACCGTACACCGACGAAGACATTGCTGGTGCAAAAGCAGCAGTAGAAGGCAAAAAGGAAATAGACGCGCTCATCGCGTACTTGCAGGGATTGGGAACTTTCCTCAACGTTAAGAGGTAACCCGATGGACATTAACACTTTGCGTGGTATTGCAACAATTTTGGCCTTTGCAGCTTTTATAGGCGTGTGCTGGTGGACTTTCGGTGCACGTAGAAAAAAGCAGTTTGATGAAGCAGCCAATTTACCGTTTGCCGACGAAGCGCAAAACGAAAATACCCTCAAGAACGATTAGGGCTGGAGATTAGATAAATGACTGGTACAGATTTTACACAAGGCTGGGTGAATGGTTGGATCATAACCATCGTCCTGATTAACTTGGTGGGCTGCCTATGGTTACTCTGGTGGACCCGCAAACGTCCTGAAGATCCCATTGGGGATGGCGAATCCATGGGCCATTCCTTCGATGGTATCGAAGAACTCAACAACCCACTGCCCCATTGGTGGCTGAACCTGTTTTATTTCACCATTGCGTTCGCATTCATCTACTTAACCCTATATCCAGGATGGGGTGATGCGAAAGGCATGTTGGGTTGGAGTTCTGTCAGCCAATGGGAAACAGAAGTTCAGAAAGCAGAAAACCGCTATGACCGTCTGTTTGAGGAATACGCTCAGGTATCCATTGCAGAACTGGCGCAGAACGAAGAAGTGCTGAAAAGCGGACAACGTCTGTTCGGTAACAACTGCGCGATCTGCCATGGCTCTGATGCTCGTGGAAACTTGGGTTATCCCAACCTGACTGACGGTGACTGGTTGTATGGCGGTTCCACCGACAAGATCAAGGAAACCATTACCAATGGCCGCTCTGGTGCCATGCCTGCATTGGGTGCCGCTTTAGGCGAGCAAGGTGTAGCGAACGTTGCCACCTATGTACTCAGCCTAAGTGGTAAAAGTGGGTCTGGCGATGCGGCGGCAGGAAAAGAGAAGTTCAACATGATGTGTGCTGCCTGTCACGGCACCGATGCCAAAGGCAACACCATGTTGGGCGCGCCTAACCTGACGGACAACACTTGGTTGTATGGTGGCAGTGAAGAGAAAATCATGGAAACCATCAACAATGGCCGTCAAGGTAAGATGCCTGCCTTTAAAGATCAGTTATCCGCCGAAAAAATTCACGTTTTGGCCGCTTATGTTTATAGCTTAAGCAACTGATATCCTCTAGAATCACGGCGCGAGTCACAGCGCGCCGTGATTCTAAATTTCGCCCAGATTCAGCTTACCTTCAGCCTTTTGAAAAACGTTTTCCAGGCAGCCATAGCAAGGTAAGAATAGGCTCTTCCCTGACTATTAAGTTGTAATCAGCAGGTGGTGCACATGACGGATTCAAACAAAATCGCCGTAAAGGAAATCAATCCTGGCGACAAGCAAAGCTACGATCTTTATCAAAAAAGAGAAAAGATCTATCAGCGTCACCTAACCGGCTTCTTTCAAACTCTGCGGGTTATCACCATATGGGTCACCCTGGGTGTGTATTTTCTCGGCCCCTGGCTGAGCTGGGATGGCCGTCAAGGCGTTTTGTTCGACCTGCCTGAACGCAAGTTCTACATCTTCTGGTTTACCTTTTGGCCGCAGGACTTTTTATATTTATCCTGGCTGCTCATCATAGCCGCCTTTACCCTGTTTTTTGTTACGGTTTTAGCTGGTCGCATCTGGTGCGGTTATACCTGCCCGCAAACCGTATGGACCACATTTTTTATGTGGATTGAATACATCACCGAAGGCGATCGTAATAAACGCATCAAACTGGATGCGGCTCCCATGTCGGTTGAAAAATTCCGTAAAAAGTTTTTTAAACATTTTCTTTGGCTGGCCTTAGCCTTCTGGACTGCCTTCACCTTTGTGGGCTACTTTTCCCCTATTCGTGAACTGTGGCTGGACCTGTTCTATTTAAACGTGTCCGGCTGGGCTTGGTTTTGGTTGTTCTTTTTTACCCTGGCCACCTATAGCAACGCAGGTTGGTTGCGCGAACAGGTTTGCATGTACATGTGCCCCTATGCACGCTTTCAAAGTGTAATGTTTGATAAAGACACGTTGATCGTAACCTACGATGAAACCCGCGGCGAGCCTAGAGGTGCGCGTAAGAAAAATCTTGCCCATGGCGAAAGCGAACTGGGCGATTGCGTTAACTGCCAAATGTGCGTGCAAGTTTGCCCCACAGGCATTGATATCCGTAACGGCCTGCAATATGAATGCATTGGTTGTGCGGCCTGTATCGATGCCTGCGACCACATCATGGAGCAAATGAACTACCCGAAAGGTTTGATTCGTTATTCCACCGAACATGCCATTCAAGGTGGCAAAACCCATGTACTGCGTCCGCGTATGATTGGCTATGGCATTATGCTTAGTGCCATGATTATTCTGTTCCTAGTAACAGTTTTCTCCCGCATTCCACTGGAATTGGATATTATTCGGGATCGCAACGCGCTGTTTCGTGAAAACAGTATGGGCAATATTGAGAACACCTATACCCTGAAGATCATGAATAAAACTCAGGAAGCGCAGGAATATCAAGTAACCGTCTCAGGGCTAGATAATGTGACCGCCCACATTCCAGATGAGGTAAAAACCTTGCCGGGAGAACTGCTCAACCTTCTGGTCACCCTGGAAGTAGAACCGGAAGATCTTAAACAACGCAATACAACCATTTATTTTACGGTCGAGTCCACACAAGACCCATCGCAGACCGTGACAGAAGAGAGTCGGTTTTTGGGGCCGCGCAGGTAATGACTTAACGAGCAAACTATGAATACAGATTCGAAACCCTGGTATAAACAATTCTGGCCTTGGTTCATCATCGCAGTGCCAGTTAGCTCTATGGTAATGGGGGTTATTATGATTACCCTGGCCATGGACGGAGAAGACAGCCTGGTGCGAAAAAACTGGTACAAAGACGGCATGGCCATTAACCAGCGGGTGGACAAACAAAACAAAGCCAAAGAGTTAGGTATTCAAGCCTACTTTACCCTTAAGCCGGGTTCACAAGACCTATTGATAGACATGGACAACCTGGATCTAGCCAATCAACCCGAGCTGATCGTGGAACTGATGCACCCCACATTGGAACAACGCGACCGATCTATAAAACTTTACCTAACCCCAGGTCAACAATATTACGCTAAATTGGATACCCTACCCCACGGCATGTTCTACATACTGGTGAAAACCGCCGACTCCCCTTGGGAGCTGGAAGGCCGCATTAACTTTTCCAATCCGCTGGAAAAGCACCCTCTTATCCCTAACGGCTAATGACTGAACTCTCCTGTTTTCATTGTGGTTTACCCGTTACCGATACTAACCACTATGAAGTCACCATTCTGGGTAGCCCGCGAGCTATGTGCTGCCCTGGTTGCCAATCCGTTGCTCAGACCATTCTGGATATGGGCATGGAAAGTTACTACCAACACCGTGAGCAAGCAGAACCAGGAGCCATTCCCTCGGCAGATTTAGTCCCAGAATTTCTAACCGGTTTAAAAAATTGGGATGATCCTGAACTACAGGCAAACTATGTTCACACCCTTTCAGATAATGAGCAGGAAATCACTTTACTCATAACGGGTATCACCTGTGCTGCCTGCGTTTGGCTGTTGGAAAAACAACTGAATCAACAGCCAGGCATTTCTCAGTGCCGGGTAAACCTGAGCAACCACCACGCGCAAATCATCTGGAATCCAAAGCAAATCACCCTAAGTGGCATCATTCAGTCTATTGCGCGTGTGGGCTACAAAGCCGAACCCTATTCCCCAGTTCAACAGGAAGCGCAAATAAAGCAGGAAAACAAACAGGCTTTGATGCGTATCGGTTTAGCTGGGCTGGGCACCATGCAAGTCATGATGTATGCAGTGGGACTTTACCTGGGCGCCTTTGAAGGCATCGAGGCAGACCACCAACAGTTCTTACGCTGGGTGAGTGGCTTGGTGTGCATTCCAGTTTACTTCTACTCGGGCTCACCCTTTCTAATTGGCGCTATGCGCAGTCTTCGTAATCGTCATCTTTCTATGGATGTGCCCGTTGCCATTGCCATCAGTTTTGCCTTCTTTGCCAGCCTTTGGGCCACATTCACCAATGGGCCTGAAGTGTATTTTGACTCGGTATGCATGTTTGTGTTTTTTCTTTCTGTGGGCCGCTATTTGGAAATGCGTGCACGCCACCGCTCCCAACAAACATCCATTCGCCTGGCCCACTCCCAAATTCAAACTGCGCGCAAACTGGATGATAACGGCCAACCCATATTAATGCCTGCGGAAAAACTGCAACCAGGGGACTTGGTGCTGATCAAAGCGGGTGAAATCGTTCCAGGTGATGGCGTTATGATAGAAGGAAAAACCGCCATCAATGAATCCATGCTCACCGGCGAAAATCTTCCAGTCAGCAAATCAGCGGGTGATAACGTCACTGGCGGTACCCTGAATATTGAGCAACCCATTACCATTAAAATCAGCCATATCCAGCAGGAAAGCACCCTTTCCACTCTGCGCCGCCTACTGGAACGAGCAGAAGCGGACAAACCCAAAACCTTTATTCTCGCAGACAAGATCGCCAGCTATTTCGTTTTTACGGTGCTGGTGGTGTCCGTGGCGGTGTACAGCTTTTGGTATTTTCACTCACCGGAAGATGCATTCTGGATCATGCTATCCGTACTGGTAGTCACCTGCCCTTGCGCACTTTCATTGGCAACACCCACGGCTATTACGGCGGCTACCGCAAGTCTCACGCAAAGAGGGTTTCTTGCCACACGCTCCCACACCATTGAAGCCCTAAATAGCATTACTGATGTGGTTTTTGATAAGACCGGCACCCTCACCAAGGGGGAATTTTCCCTTACCAAAACCCACGCATTATCCGCTCAAAGCGAACAGGCTCTACAGTCTTTGGCGGCAGGGCTGGAAAAAGCATCCGAGCACCCCATTGCCAAAGCCTTCCACAACATTGCCGAGCCCACAGAATTTAGCGAAATCGAAATCACCCCCAACCAGGGTGTGCAGGGAAAACATGAGAAACAGTTATATCGAATCGGAAAAGCCAGCTTTGCCAACTTTGGTCGCACCCCCATTCCGCAGCAACCACAAGCCCATGGGCAATGGGTGTTATTGGCTAACCAAGAACACCCTCTGGCCTGGTTTCGAGTGGAAGATTTGCTGCGGCCGCAGACCCAAGAACTGGTGGCCTTTTTTAAAACACAGCATAAGAACTGCCATATATTGAGTGGCGACGCCAGTAGCCACGTACATGAAGTGGGCCGTGAACTGGGCATTCTTAACCTATATGGAAATGCCACGCCGGATGACAAGTTAGCCTATATCAAAAGCCTGCAAACAAAAGGCAGCAAAGTATTAATGCTGGGCGACGGGCTCAACGACGCCCCCGTATTAGCAGGCGCTGACGTTTCCATTACCCTGGCGGATTCTACAGATCTGGCCAAAGTGGCGGCTGATGGCATTATCCTGGGCCACAGCCTGGCACCGCTGCAAACCGTATTTCTATTAATAGCCAAAACCCACCGAATTATTCGGCAAAACCTGGGCTGGGCCATCCTCTACAACCTCACCGCCCTGCCGCTGGCTGCCGCCGGATTCATTCCTCCCTGGGCCTCGGCTTTAGGCATGTCAGCCAGCTCTTTGCTGGTAGTGCTAAATGCACTACGATTAAACCGTTAAACAATCCTGAGAGTTTTGGTTTGGATATTATCTACCTGCTTATTCCACTTGCCCTGATTTTACTGATCGCCGCCATCTATGCGTTCATTTGGGCAGTGAAGAACGATCAATTTGATGATCTGGACAAAGAAGCCAGCCGTATTTTGTTTGAAGAAGATGACAAGCCTTCAAGCCGCCAGCACCACGAGAAAAACTGACTATGCCCACCAGCTTTGATTTCGTTGCTGCATTCGCCGTGGGCTTTATGGGAAGCCTACATTGCATTGGCATGTGTGGCGGCATCAGCAGCGCTTTGGCCACAGCTATTAGCCCTGATCAAGTGCGCACACCGCTACGCCAAATCGGCTATCAGTTGCTGTTCAGCCTAGGCAGAATTTTCAGTTACGCTTGTGCCGGTGCTCTGGTTGGATTACTGGGCTCCACGCTTTACGACAACCTCTCTGCCAATGGGCCATCATACTTGCGGGTTTTTGCTGGTATCATGATGA
>JBFKSL010000139.1:0-9455 GCA_041626995.1 Ketobacter sp.
ATCAACCACTGCCATACACCGTGTTCAAACACAAAGATGCCATGGAAGCCTTCCGTTACATGGCTCAAGGTAAACACGTTGGTAAGATTCTGATAAACCCAGATGATCCAGCCATTGAAATCAAGCAAGATCGTTCTTACCTGATCACAGGTGCAACCGGTGGTTTGGGTATGCTGTTCGCCAACTGGTTTGCTGATCAAGGTGCCGGAGAAGTTATCCTGGCGGCACGACGTGATGTTCGCGATGTTGACCCAGAAGGCGTAAAAGCCATCGAAGCCAAAGGTACGCGAGTGACTACTGTGAAAGCCGACTCAGGTGATCGTGAAGCGGTAAGCGCTATGATGCAAATCGTCAACGAAAGCTGCATGCCATTGGCTGGTATTATCCACGCCGCCGGTGTGTTGGCCGATGCCTTTGTGGTTAACCAAGATATGGCCAGCTTCGAGAAGGTCATGGCACCTAAACTTGCTGGTGCTTGGTATCTGCACGAAGAAACCAAAGCCATGAACCTGGATATGTTCGTGCTGTTCTCATCGCTGTCTTCCTTACTGGGTGCACCAGGTCAGGCTAACTACGCTGCTGCTAACGCTTTCCTTGATGGCTTGGCTGCTTATCGTCGCGGTTTAGGTTTGCCGGGTATTGCGGTGAACTGGGGCCCATGGGGCGAAGTGGGCATGGCGGCTAACAGCCAAGTTGAAGCCAATGCTAAAGCCTCGGGTGTACACCTGATTGATCCAGAAGAAGGTTTGAGATGGTTTGGTCAGGTTCTGGAAGGTAATCCAGTACAGCGAGGCCTAATGGTGATCGATTGGGCTGCACTAGCCAATATGACCGGCTCTATTCCTCCGTTCCTGTCTGAGCTGGATGTGAAAGCCAGCGTGGGTGTGGATGCTGATCTGCAAAAAATGGCCGACGAATTCCGCACTGCATTGGCCGATGCGCCGATCGACGAGCGCACGCCAATGTTGATCGATAAGATTTGCGAACAAATCATTCGGGTAATGGGCTTGGATGAAGGCGATAACATCAATCCAAATCAACCACTGCAAGAGCTTGGCTTGGATTCCTTAATGGCGGTGGAACTGCGAAACATTTTGTGTGCATTGATCGGCAAACAATTACCTGCCACGTTAATGTTCAAATATCCCACCGTGGCCAGTCTGAGTACTTTCCTAATTCAGGATATGTTCCCAGATGAAATGGCCGATGAGGAAGAAGCCAACGCAGAAACGGAGAACACGGAGAACTCTGCACAACAAGAACAGGAAGAAGACGATCAGTTGGACGACCTATCCGATGACGAGCTGGCTGCCATGCTGGCTGCGGAATTGGGTGAAGACGACGAAGACTGATACTAAAAGAGGGCGCTGACCTTCGAAGGTGTTGGCACTGTGATAGATTAAGAGTTGGTGCGCATTCCGTTTAGAACTCTCAGCGGCAAGGATGCCGCTGTGAAGCCCCCATGGATGGGTTCACGGCGTGTTTTAAACGGAATGTGCGCCAACTCTCTGGCACGCTGTCAAAAGCTTCGGAATTCAAAAGGCGCCCGACATGCTCGGGGGCAGATATGAGCAACAAAACACAAGAATTAATGCTGAATGCGTTAAAAGAAATTAAAACGCTAAAGCGCCAACTGGCTGGTTACCAAAAAACAGCCCACGAACCCATCGCAATTATTGGTATGGGCTGCCGTTATCCAGGTGGTTCCACCAACCCAGACCAATTCTGGGAAAAACTTTATCAGGGCACCGACTGCATCACCCAGCAAGACAACAACGAGCGCTGGAACATGGATGATCTTTACGATCCTAACCCCGATGCACCCGGAAAAATTTACACCAAAGGTCTCGGTATCATCGATGACCCAGACCACTTCGATGCAGAATTTTTTGGTATCTCCCCGCGGGAAGCCGAAGACATTGATCCACAACATCGTCTGTTGTTGGAAGTGTGTCACGAAACCATGGAATCGGCAGGTTATGCACCAGGCCGTTTAAATGGCAGCCGTACAGGTGTATTTGTAGGTATTGCCTCAGCTGACTATGCCCATCTTGGAAGTATTTTGGGTAAAGCTGAAGAACTTACACCTTGGCAAGGTATCGGTAATGCCATGAGTGCAGCCCCGTGCCGTATATCCTACCACTATAATTTTAAAGGGCCGGCGCTTGCGCTTGATACAGCTTGCTCATCCTCACTCACTGCATTGCACTATGCTTGCCAATCATTACGCCAAGGTGAATGCGATGCGGCTTTAGCCGGTGGTGTGCATTTGGTATTAAATCCCGCGATATCTATTGTTTTTGCCAAAGCGCGAATGCTTTCAGAGGATGGCCATTGTAAAACATTTGATGCCGCAGCCGATGGCTATGTACGTTCTGAAGGTTGTGGCGCGGTGATGTTAAAACGATTATCTGATGCCGTTAAAGACGGTGATAACATCCTGGCCTTGGTAAAAGGCACGGCATTAAATCAAGACGGAAAATCACAAGGCTTCACCGCACCCAATGAATCTGCACAAGAAGAGGTTATCCGTTCTGCGTTGCAGCAGGCGCAACTAAAGCCTCAAGACGTAAGCTATGTGGAAGCTCATGGAACAGGCACGCCCTTGGGCGATCCCATAGAATTGGGGGCACTGAACAGTGTGTATTGTGCTGGTCAGCAACGTCGCCACCCATTATTAGTGGGCTCCGCGAAAACCAATATTGGTCATAGCGAAGCGGCAGCCGGTGCCGCAGGATTAATTAAGTTAATTCAATCCATTCAACACCGCACCATTCCGCCTCATATAAATTACAGCACGCCAAATCCCTATATCCCCTGGAACAAAATGGCTGTAAAGGTTACTGATAAACTCACAGAATGGGATCAGTTTGCAGCGGAAGATGGAAAGCTTCGTGCGGGCTTAAGCGCCTTTGCTTTTACCGGCACCAATGTGCATGTGATTGTGGAAGAATATGTGCCGAAAGCCAAAAAGGCTGAAGAAGAATCTCAACAAGTAAAAGAGCCCTGGGTACCACAACTGGTACTGGCTTCTGCCAAACAAGCCGCATCGATTTCCCAATGGCAGGATCTGATGCAAAGCCATGTAGAAAATAATCCATCCATAAGCTTGCAACAAATTGTTCGAACCTGCGCCGCAGGACGCGATCATTATAAATATCGAACGGCGTTTTTACCCCAAGATACTGAGCAGCTTAAGTCGTTGTTGCAAGAAAAACGTGGTCAACAACAAAATCTGTTGCGTGGGCTAAAAGAAAAGCCAACCTACAAAGTTGCCTTTTTGTTTTCCGGTCAAGGTGCGCAGTTTGAAGGCATGGGACAAGCGCTCTATGACAATATTCCCGTTTTTCAACATCATTTTGATCAGGTTGCCGAGCAAATAGATCCACTGCTCGATGCTCCTTTGCAAGACGTAATGTGGGGTGCGCAAACCGATAAGCTCAATCAAACCCGATACACTCAGCCAGCGCTGTTTGCGTTGGAGTACGCGCTGGCAAAAACCTGGATGCAATGGGGTATTAAAGCAGACTGTGTAGCGGGCCATAGTGTTGGTGAAATTACCGCGGCCACCATTGCCGGCGTATTTAGCCTGGCGGATGCCTGTACATTAATTGCCGCTCGCGCGCGCTTAATGGGTGAAACGGAGCAGGGCGCGATGTTGGTATTGTTTACCAGTGAAGAACAGACCAAGCAGCTTGTAGAAGGTCATGCAGGGCTGGAAATCTGTGCCATCAACGGGCCGCAGAATACGGTTGTAGGTGGTCAGCCCGATGCGATTGAGGTATTCCAACAATCTTTGCAAGGCATTGAAAGCCGACGTTTGCCTGTTCAGCATGCATTTCACACCCAGGCAATGGAGCCGGTGTTAGCGGAATTCGAAAAAGCCATCAGTACGATTACATTCCAAACGCCCCGTATGCGTGTGCTTTCCAATTTAAATGGTCAACACATTGGCAAGCAAATGGCTAGTGCCGATTATTGGATACAGCAAATTCGTCAACCTGTTAACTTTTATGCGTGTGCCCAGGGTTTATTGGAAGCCAACATTGATGTGGCCATTGAAATGGGGCCAGGTGCCGCATTGCTTTCCATGGCGCAGGATGCCTTGGCAGAACATCACAAACAAAATAGCGATACCAAATTAGCGACAGTCGCCAACTTACAAAAAAATCACGATGGGTTGCAATCCATAACCCGCTGCATGGCGCAATTATACGTTGCTGGTTTAGATTTGGATTGGGGGCAAATAATGCCAGTGAAGGAGGTGCCTCCGGTGTCACTTCCTACCTATTGCTATCAAAGAAAAAGTTTTTGGAATGAAACCCTGCGTGCTTATCAGCAGCGCCAGGAACTACCAGATAAGGCCAAAAATTGGCTTTACCAGTTACGTTGGGAGGCAGCCCAGACTCAGGACGAACTGCCCATCGGAAAGGGTTCTTGGGTACTGTTACTCCCAACGTATTCTCATGCAAACCAGTTAGCGGATGTATTAAAAAGCAACGCCAGCTCTGTCACACCTGGTTGTTACAACATTCAGGGCGAGTCGATTACGCTGGATGTGAACCAACAGCAGGAGAGTTTATCAGCCGAAGGCCAAGCAAGTTCGCTGTTGGCAGCTGAGCTGAGCAAAGCAACGGAACACTCTCCCGTTAAACTGGTTGTATCAACCGCGCAATTGGGCGAACTTAACAATGCCGATGAGTACGATGCATTAACATCGCTGATGTTATCCATCGCAAAAACCGTGCAGCAATCGCCCCATGTAGAACTCTATATTATTACCGAAAGCGCCAGTGCGGTGGCAGATCAGGAAGCGGAAGTGCAACCGGCTCAAGCCATGGTGTTAGGGTTTGCAAAAAATATGTCGCTGGAAATAGCGGATAAAATGCAATCCTTGCTGGATGTGGAACAGTGGAATGAAGGTAGTATTCGTTCTGTGGCCGCTGTTATGAGCAATGGCACGCAACAGCCTTGGTTAACTTTGCGCAACGGAAAATGGCAGGCACCTGCCGTGGTTAGGGTGGACGCCAATAGCTTATCTAATCGAAATAAACAGCTTAATGAAGATGGCTTCTATGTGGTTGCTGGCGGTACTGGTTCATTAGGGTTATCCATCGCTGAGTGGATGGTTAAATTGGGTGCCAAACATATCGCCCTGTTAAGTCGTTCCGGTGCGCGCGAAGATGTAAAAGAGCGCATAGAAGCGTTGCGTAAGCAAGGCACCCAGGTTGTAGTGCCGGCAGTGGATATCACCGACAAGCAAGAACTAAATTCCGTTTTGGAATCGCTGCGTAAAGATCGCCCCATTAAAGGTGTGGTGCATGCAGCAGGCTTATTTGAGCTATGTCCAATTCATGAACTCACCACACAGCGTTGCAGCCAGTTAATGGCCAATAAAGTGCTAGGTATGCAATGGTTAGATCAGCTTACTGAACAGGATGAGCTGGATTTCTTTGCTGGCTATTCCTCGATTGCTTCTGCCTGGGGTTCTGCAGGCAACTTTCATTATTCTGCCGCCAACCAGGTTGTAGATGCCGTCGTTCAGCGCCGTAAGCAACAAGGTAAAACTGCCATTGCTCTTAATTGGGGGCCATGGGCAGATTCTGGAATGGTGAGCGATGAATCCGGTGACCAAGCAGAGAAGCGTGGTCTGTTGCAGATGGATAAGGCCATTGGCACCCAGGCATTTGGTCGTTTATTGAATACAGAGCAAAGCCAATTTATTGTTGCTGATATTGTCTGGAACCGATTTAAACCCTTAATGGAAATCACGCCTGTGGGAGCCATGTTTAAATCCGTGCAGGATGTAGAAAGCCTGGATGACATGCTCAACGGAGAAGTGGAACTTAACGCAGAAGATATCGCGTTCAAAGAAGAGTTGGCGCAATGCCCGGAAGATGAGCGAGAGCCTCGCTTGTTGGCCTATTTAAAGCAACAGCTTGCTAAAGCCCTTCAGCTTATGCCCGATGAAGTTGATGATACTCAGCCGCTGATTGATATGGGTATTGATTCTTTATTGGCGGTGGAATTTAAAAATCGAGTAACCAAAGTCACCGAAGTGGAGCTGCCTGTTGTGCGTATGTTGGGTGGTGCCAGCTTGCGTGATGTGGCTCGCTGGATGGCGGAAGGCTACAGCGAACAAATTAATGGAGATGAACAAGCCGAAGACGGTGCCGACGATTTGGTGGAAGGTGTGCTATGACAGCACAGCATGACGTAAAAGCGATTTTACAGCCCCATCTTGAAAAAGGTCTGGAGCTTTGGATGGAAGGGGAAGCTTTGCGTTTTAAAGCGCCCAAAGAGCTAATGAATAAAGAGCTCATGGGTGTATTAAAAGCCAATAAAGAAGGCATCATTCAATGGCTGCAGTCGGAATGTAATGATGAGCAACAGGTAAAGTCTGAGTTAGTGGATGAATATCCATTGGCCTATACTCAAAGCGCCATATGGATGTTGTATAAGTTTGCGCCTAATAGCCCCGCCTACAATACCACTTTTGCCTGCACGTTAGAGGATGGTATTAATGAGGCCGCAGTGCGTCAGGCTTTCCATGCTTTGCTTATTCGCCACCCTGTTTTGCGCAGCACGTTTGCTGACACCGATGCTGGACCCAAACAAAGAGTGTGGAATCACCTGCCCATGCCGTTGCAATTTGTGGATGGTAGCCAATGGAATGAGCAACAACTGCAACAACAATTAGACAACGAAGCCGATGCGCCTTTTGATTTGCAAAAGGAATCCTGCTTGCGGGTGAAACTGTTCCGCAATACGGTTAAAGGTGACATTCTAATCGCCACCATCCAGCATGTTGGCGCCGATCTTTGGGCGCTGTTGATTGTGGCTCAAGACATTAAGGCCTTCTACGAAAAAGCCAGTAAGGGTGAAGCTCTGTCGGTTGACCCCGTGGGAACCTTATATCGGAATCATGTTGAATGGCAGCAACAATTTATGGAAAGCGCTGCCGGTAAAAAGGAACGTCGTTTTTGGCGGCAACAGCTACAATCAGCGCCAATTAATGTGAGTTTGCCCAGTAATTATGAGCGCCCACCACTTTTGCAATTAAAAGCCGACGTAGTAAAGCAAATCGTTGCCAACGACACCTATCAACAAGTTAAACAATTCTGCCGTCAGAACAGCATTACACCTTTTGTTTTTGTGCAAACGGCTTTCCAAATGCTGGTGCACTATTTTACTGAACAAAATGAATTTTTAATCGGAACCCCTACCATGGGGCGCTCCCGTAAAGGCATGGATCAGGTGGTGGGGGATTTTGCTAACCCTGTGGTATTGCGAGCCAGCATCGATCCAGAAGCCACACTGCAAGCGCTGTTTGTGCAGGTTAAAGACACGTTGCTCTCTGCTATGGAGCATCAGGAATGCCCTTTCCCTGTGGTGGTGCAAGATTGTAATCCGCCACGAGATAGTAGCAGAACACCATTGTTTCAACTGATGTTTGTCTGGCATCAGGGCAATGCCGATATGATGCCAAAAGATGGTTTTATCAACCAGGTTCTGCCCATGTCTGGCCCTCGTGGTGCGCCCTATGACGTGATGCTGGCAGTCAGCGATTTAGGTGATCATTTTGAGCTGAATTGGACATACCAAACCAGCATGTACAACAAAGAAAGTGTTGAGCAGTTTGGCGTGATTACTCAGGCTTTTATCAATAGTGTTTTGCAATCGCCTGCGCAAAATACCGTGAATAATGTGCTGGATAAAGTATCTGAAGATATTCCCGTTCAGCAGCACACTTACTCTCTTAAGCAGCTGGATTCCATATTGCTGGCCATTCTCGATAGTTGGCAGCAAGAGAATAAAGCAGGCGTTACCGGTTTGGAGATATTGCATCAACAACAATCTGCACCCACATTAAAAAGTGGTCAATTGTTTGTGCTGGAGGAAGCCAATAAGCACCCATTGCCGATCTTGGCCCGGTTTACCGGTGAGCAAGTACAGTTCGCAGGTTTTCTGCCTAAGCACGGAGTTATTGGCGGAAAACTACTGAATACGGATTTAGCCGCCATGGCATTGGTCCCTGAGTTGCAGACTTTGGAATACACGACGCTATGCCAATGGCACGATGCACAAGCGAGTCGAAATACTATCTATGTGGCTGCCAGTCATGAACAGGTGGCTGGGTTTTATCCCGCACTGAGTAAGCAATTTAACGACATAGTTCCGTTGCCATTTTTGCCCCGAAATTCAAACGGGAAATTGGATATCGCGTCCCTCATCAAGCTTGCAGCCTTGGATCAAAAACGACTAATTAGTGGATTATCCTCTCAAGGGTTTGCTGCAACTGATGTGGTGGTGACACACCAGCTAAAAAACCAGCCCACATTCTCTGAAGAATGTTTTTCAAATGAACCATCTACATTCGTTGTGAAAACCGGCAGCAAAACGAGCCATATTGATATAAGCCAGCGACCTGATGCCTGGATGGTAGGTGAATCCTTACAGACAGATCCCAACGCGGCAACCCATCTATTTGAAGCGTTGATGAACACTGCCGAAAGTTTTCCTGAGAAAGGTTTTTTGTTTGTGGATGGAAAGGGTAACGAATCTCTTTATCCTTATTCACAATTGGTGAGTGACGCAAAAGTTGCGGCTAACGGATTCAAACAGGCAGATATTAGCGCCGGTGAAATTGTTATGCTGCAAATGGCGTTCGATCGCCGCTTTTTTGCAGTATGGTGGGGAGCTGTTTTGCTTGGTGTACGTCCGTTAGTGGTAGCAACCCCAGAACAATACAGTGATCGTAATGGCGTTGCGCAAAAACTGTATAACGTTGCTCACAATTTTGATGAGCTTGTGGTAGCCGCTGATACCAACCGTGTCGAACAAACTCAAAATTGGCTCGGGGAAAGTAAACGGGTTATCAACGCTGATGATCTGCTTGCCCATAACCTTGGCGAATATAACGCTGAACAATACAGTGCCGACCCCGTTGCGTTTCTGCAGCTTACTTCGGGCAGTACGGGCACGCCTAAAGCCATTCAAATTACTCATAAAGGTATTTTGCATCATGTGGCCAGTTCGGCGCGGTTTAATAATTATAGTAGTGATGATGTCAGTCTAAACTGGCTTCCGTTCGATCATGTGGTGCCAATTCTTACCACACATTTAAAAGATATCGTGCTGGGTATTCAACAAATTCAGCTACCTACAGCTGCGGTATTAGCTGATCCCATTTTGTGGTTAACCACCATGAGCAGATACAAGGTTAATTACAGTTGGGCACCTAATTTTGCCTTTCAACGAGTGGTTGAAGCGGTTAGATCCAGCCAAACACTACCACCACTGGATTTGTCTGCATTAAAAATATTAATGAACGCGGGTGAACAGGTGTTAGCGCCAGTGGTTAAAGCGTTCGCGGCAGCATTAGCGCCCTACGGCTTGGCAGCGAATGTGGTTCAGCCTGCCTTTGGTATGGCTGAAGCTTGCACCTGCATGAC
>JBFKSL010000140.1:0-9431 GCA_041626995.1 Ketobacter sp.
CTGAAAGATGTGGTG
Source organism: Ketobacter sp. (assembly GCA_041626995.1). GTDB lineage: Bacteria > Pseudomonadota > Gammaproteobacteria > Pseudomonadales > Ketobacteraceae > Ketobacter. The sequence goes on from JBFKSL010000140.1 coordinate 16, forward strand.
TCCGTGATGGGGAGTGAGCGTTTGGTTTCTGTGGCCAAGGAAATTACCTAAACTTTCGAAACGGTGAAAACAGGGGCTGCTGAGCAAGTGCTAAGTTGGGTGCAAGAGGCAGATGCACATCGGCGTGGCGAATTTGTGCTGTTGATTTCTGGTGCTCCTGCCGATTCAGGCCCCACGATCGATGCCAAGGTTCTGCGTGCGTTGGCGTTGGCCCAGGGTAGTATGCCACTAAAAAAAGCCTGTGCGTTGGTGTCGGAAATAAGCGGTGTGGCAAAAAATGCGCTCTATGATGCGGCTCTGCAACAAAAGGATACTTGATTCCTAATCCATTTATGGTTAGTTTTAGCCATGAGTCAACTAGACAGTCGCTCTTCTTCTTGTAAGGAGGGAGGAAAGTCCGGGCTCCACAGGGTAAGGTGCCAGGTAACGCCTGGGCGGCGCGAGCCGACGGAAAGTGCAGCAGAAAGTGAACCGCCTAAGCCAGCATGCTGGCCGGTAAGGGTGAAAAGGTGCGGTAAGAGCGCACCGCGCGACTGGTAACAGTTCGTGGCGATGGTAAACCCCACCTGGAGCAAGACCAAATAGGAATCCATTGGTGTGACCCGCACTGGATTCGGGTAGGTTGCTAGAGGCGTGTGGTGACATGCGTCCCAGAGGAATGACTGTCCACGACAGAACCCGGCTTACCGGTTGACTCAACATTTCACAAAACTGTAATAACCACTGAGCAATTCTTCTTCAGTTTATATCGCAAAATGTTCTCTATAGCTTGAAAGCACATTAACAGAGGGTTATATCCCTCTGTTTTGTCTTGTTTTTTTGTCTGTCAAATCCCCGTCGCTGCCTAAGCTTGTTCACGTAAGTCTTTGTTTTTTCGTATCAAATTCACATTTTTGCCGGGCCTTTTCCCTTGACAATGGCCGGTACGGCTCCCTATAGTGTGACAAAAGGGTCATAGAGTGGTTCATTGTGGTTCTCAGTGGGAAATTGTGGGAGAGAAGTGGTAGCAATGAATCGCAACAAGATGGGTAACACATGACATGATGGGTGACTAAATAAAGTGTTAAGAGGACCGAGCGCGCTCAGTATCGATGCGAAAGGACGGATGGTAATGCCCAGCCGCTATCGCGACGCGCTCGTAGAATCTTGCCAGGGCAAAATGGTTCTTACCGTCGACTTTGAAGGACACTGCCTTACTCTGCACCCGCTTCCAGAATGGGAAGAAATGGAGCAAAAGCTTCTCAGCATGCCCACCCTAAATTCTGCTACCCGCCGTTTGCAACGCATGATTCTCGGCTATGCCACCGAAGTGGAGATGGATAACAACGGCCGCTTGGCACTGCCATCTCTGTTACGGGATGTGGTAGGGCTCGATAAAAAGATCATGTTGGTAGGAATGGGTAAGAAATTCGAAATCTGGTCGGAAGATGATTGGAAAGAAAAATTCCAGGGCTGGATGAAAGAAGGGCCAGTTGACGCTGATCAATTACCTGACGCTATTCAAAACATGGTGCTGTAATGACAACAGCATTCAAACACGAAACCGTCTTACTCAACGAAGCGGTGGATGCCTTGGTTATAAATGCAGACGGCGTATATCTAGATGGAACCTTTGGGCGTGGCGGTCATGCTCGTCAGGTACTTTCACGCCTGTCTCCTCAGGGCCGTTTGATTGGATTTGATAAAGATCCGCAAGCCATTGCGGCTGGAGAAGCTTTGGCGCAAGAAGATTCCCGTTTTTCGATTGTGCATAGCTCCTTTGCGGACATGGAACAAGTCATGGAGGCGCAGGGATTGGTTGGCAAGGTGGATGGAGTGCTGCTGGATCTAGGGGTGTCATCTCCACAATTGGATGATGCCAGTCGAGGCTTTAGCTTCATGAGTGATGGTCCGCTGGATATGCGCATGAACAATCAGGCCGGCCAAACAGCAGCTCAGTGGTTGAATGAGGCGCCCGCGGATGAAATCGCAACGGTGTTGAAAGAGTATGGCGAGGAGCGTTTTGCCAAGCGCATTGCCAATGCCATTGTTGAACAACGCCCACTTTCTACTACAGCTCAATTGGCAAGCCTTATTGATAAAGCCAGCCCTAAGAAGGAAAAAGGTAAGCATCCTGCTACCCGTTCCTTTCAAGCCATTCGTATTTTCATTAACCGCGAGCTCGATGATTTGAATGAAGTGTTAGGTCAAAGCTTGCGCGTGTTACGCAAGGGCGGTCGACTGGCGGTAATCAGCTTCCATTCTTTGGAGGACCGTATGGTGAAACAGTTTATCCAGCGCAAGGAAAAAGGCGACCCGTTGCCGCGGAATTTACCTATTCGTGATGACATGGTGAATCGAGAAGTGCGTAGTGTTGGTAAGCCTGTGCGGGCCTCGGAAGAAGAAGTGCAAAATAATGTGCGCTCCCGTAGTGCCATCATGCGAGTGGCGGAGAAACTCATATGAGCACTGCACCTCGCAGCAATAAGCAGGCCTGGTTATTTGTCGTGTTGGCGTTGGGTGCCGTATTAGCTTCCTCAGTAGCGGTTGTGTATTCCACATTTGAAACCCGACGTTTAGTAGCCCTGCATCAAAAGATGCAAAACGAAAACAATCAAATGCAGGTGGAATGGGGGCAGCTGTTACTAGAGCAAAGTACCTGGGGCTCCTATAACCGGGTAGAGCAACTGGCCAGTAAAAAATTAAACATGAGAGTGCCTTCGCCCAATGAAATTGTCATGGTGGAACCATGAGTAAAAATACGCAGCAAGCATTGCAATATAACGCGCGCTACTTATTAGTAGTGGGCGTCTTTGTGCTTTTAGCTGCTGTGGTGGTGGGGCGCCTGTTGTATTTGCAAATCGAATCTCAGAGCTTCTTGATTGATCAGGGTGATCGCCGTGTTGTACGCGTAGCGGATATTCCCGCCTATCGCGGCATGATTCAGGATCGAAATGGCGAGCCATTGGCGGTCAGTACACCAGTAACCTCATTGTGGGCTAACCCTAAAGAGTTGATCGATGGACAGTTAGCTTGGCGTTATCTGGCTACACAAACCGGCACTAGCGAAGCCAAATTGCGCGACAGAATTCTTCGCAACCAAAATAAGCAGTTTATTTATTTAAAACGCCATATGAATCCAGCCAAAGCGGAAGCAGTGTTGGCGCAGAGTATTCCGGGTGTGTACGGCATTGAAGAGCATCGCCGTTTTTATCCGGCAGGTGAGGTAGCCAGCCATGTGGTGGGGTTTGCCAATATTGATGAGCAAGGTCAAGAAGGCATAGAGCTTTCTTTTGATGAGCATTTAAAAGGTCAAGAAGGCAAAAAACGCGTTATTAAAGATCTAAAACGCCGGGTAGTGAAAGACGTAGGCTTGATTGAGGCTGCTGCGCCTGGTCAGGACATTACCTTAAGCATTGATTTGCGTGCCCAATATTTGGCTTATCGAGAACTGCTTTCAGCCGTTAAGGAATATAAAGCAACTTCCGGAAGTGCTGTGGCCATTGATATTAAAACCGGTGAAGTGCTGGCTATGGTGAATCAGCCTTCTTACAACCCCAATAATCGCAATCGAAAAGATGTGCCTAACTTTCGCAATCGGGCGTTGACCGATGTGTTCGAGCCGGGCTCTACCGTAAAACCATTTACAGTAGCCGCAGCGTTAGAAACCGGAAAATGGAAACCTTATAGCAAACTGGATACCTCACCGGGTTACATTCGGATTGGCGGTAAATCCATTCGCGACATGAGCAACTACGGGGTTATTGATCTCGGAAAAGTGATCGCTAAGTCCAGTAACGTTGGTGCGAGCAAGCTGGCCCTATCAATGGACTCTGGCGCATTGAGTGAGTTTTTTCGTCGTGTTGGTTTAGGTCAGGCAACCGGTGTGGGCTTTCCCGGAGAAAGTGTGGGTATGTTACCGGCTCGTCAGCGCTGGCGTCCAATTGAAGTGGCCACCTTATCCTATGGCTACGGGTTATCAGTGACGACGTTGCAGTTAGCCCAGGCATACGCGGTGTTGGGTGCCCATGGCATTAAGCGCCCGGTTAGCCTGCTAAAAGTGGAAGGCCCTGTACAAGGCGAGCAGGTGATGGATGCCGATATCGCTGATAGCGTAGTGAAAATGATGGAAGGTGTGGTGCAAAAACATGGCACCGCACGTAAAGCACAGGTGCCTGGTTATCGAGTGGCGGGGAAAACCGGTACCGTTCATAAAGTATCTAGTGGTGGTTACGAAGATCATCAATATTTGGCACTGTTTGCTGGCGTAGCACCAGTGGAAGATCCTGCTATTGCGCTAGTGGTGGTGATTGATGATCCGAAAGGTGGTGTTTATTACGGTGGTCAAGTGGCGGCTCCGGTTTTTTCGCGGGTGATGGCAGGTTTGCTTCGCGTGAAAAATATTCCACCAGATAAGACGGTGGAAGGTTATGTGGGCATGGCCAAAGCCGGTGAGCCCAGTACGTGAACGGAATGAAATTAGAATCCAAGACATTGCAGCAGTTGTTGCATGACATGGTTTTTGAACAAGCAAAAAAAGCTGAGTGGAAACAAACGAAAGTGACAGGCTTAACTGTGGATAGTCGAAAAGTGGAAAAGGGCAATTGTTTTATTGCTTATCCCGGCCATCATTCTGATGGGCGTGACTACCTATTGTCGGCTGAAAAAGCAGGGGCTGGATCGGCGTTTGTGGAACAGGAAGGTTTTCAACGGATTGAAGAGTTAACTATTCCGTTAGTACTGGTTCCTCAGCTGCAAAGTCAGTTGGGAGAAATTGCTAATCGCTTTTATGACACGCCCTCACAGAAATTAAAATTGGTGGCAGTAACTGGCACCAACGGTAAAACCAGCGTTACTCAGTTGATAGCGCAAGCATTACAGTATTTGGGAAATCAATCCGGCGTAATTGGCACTTTGGGTAATGGATTGGTAGGCCACTTAAACGAAACATCCAACACCACCCCCGACGTAATTGAAATAAATCGCCTTTTGTTTGAAATGGTGAAGAGGGGCGCTGAGTTTGCGGCAATGGAAACATCTTCCCATGGATTGGTGCAGGGGAGAGTGGATGGCCTTTGCATTAACACTGCACTGATCACCAATATTAGCCGCGATCATTTGGACTATCACGGCACAATGGAAGCCTATCGTGAAGCTAAATCCCTATTGGCGAAGCGGCCCGGCTTAACCAACTTGGTTTTAAATGCAGACGATGAGTTGGTGATCAGTATGGAAAGCCTGGCTCAACCTGGGGTATACATTTGGAGCTTTTCTCAGCGCCATCAAACTGATGTGTCAGTTTGTGCAAAAGATATTGCTTTCCATTCATCAGGTATGGAAATTTTGGTGGAGTATCAAGGGCAAAGTGCTGCACTTAACAGTCCGCTGGTAGGTGAATTTAATGCTTCCAATCTATTGGCGGCAGTAACGGTTTTGTTAACCCAGGGTGTTTCTTTACAGGAAGCTTGTAAGGCGCTTTCTAATGTTCAGCCGGTAGAAGGCCGTATGCAAGGGCTTTCCACCAATGAGATGTTGCCTGCCGTGGTGATCGATTTTGCCCATACACCAGATGCTTTGGAAAAAGCTTTATTAGCCTTGCGCCGACATTGTAGCGGAAAACTTTGGTGTGTGTTTGGTTGTGGTGGTGATCGCGATCCTGGTAAACGTCCACAGATGGCAGAAGTGGTTAGTCGATTGGCGGATGAGTTGGTAATAACGGCAGATAACCCTCGTGGCGAGAAGCTGTCCGACATTATTGGGCAAATGGTGAAGGGCATTCCTCAAGGAACTTCGTTCCAGATTGTAGAAGAGCGAGTAAGAGCGGTTGAGTTCGCTATTTGCAATGCCCGCGCTGGTGATGTCGTGTTGCTGGCTGGTAAAGGGCACGAAGCTTACCAGGAGATAAATGGCATTAAACATGAGTACAGTGATATTGCTGCTGCCACTGCCGTAATCGAACAGCTCAAGCAAAGGGGGAGAAGCTGATCATGTTGCTCTCTACTTTGGCTGAAAAAATTGGTGCAACTCTAACAGGTGACGACGTGGAGTTTCTGAATGTCTCCACAGACACTCGCACCATTCAGCCTGGAGATCTGTTTGTGGCATTAAAAGGCGAACGTTTTGATGCCCACGACTTTGTGGCACAAGCATTGGATGCTGGAGCGGTTGCGGCCATGGTTTCTCGGGCGGTGAAAACTGAAAAGCCCATTGTGCAAGTTGACGATACCCGTTTAGGGCTGGGTCAGCTGGGGAAAGCTTGGTTGCAACAGTTTGATGTAAAAAAGATCGCAATCACCGGAAGTAGCGGTAAAACCTCAGTTAAAGAAATGGTTGCAGCGATTTTGGCATGCGAAGGCGAAACCCTGGCCACTGCCGGTAATCTCAATAACGATATTGGTGTTCCCCTCACGTTATGTAAGCTACGGCAGAAACATCAATACGCCGTTATCGAGATGGGGGCCAATCATGCGGGTGAAATCGCATATGTATCCGAATTGGTTCGTCCTCACATTTCGCTGGTAAATAATGTGGGGCCAGCACATTTGGAAGGTTTTGGTTCGATCGAAAATGTAGCCAAGGCGAAAGGTGAAATTTACGAGAATCTTGCCGATGGTGGCACAGCCATTATTAATATCGATGATCAACATGCGCCTTATTTTAAAACGCTGGCTGCCGGTCATACAGTAAAAGCTTTTTCCATGAGTCAGGATGCGGATGTCATGTTAGATAGTCTCCAGGCAGATACTAGCGGACGTTACAGCTTTACTGCCAGCGTTGACGGTGAGAGCGTGTCGATTCGGTTGCCTTTGCTGGGATTGCACAATGTAAGCAATGCTCTGGCTGCTATGGCCGTTTCCATTGCTGCTGGGGCCAGTGCTCAATCATTGAAAAAGGGCCTTGAAGCATTACAGCCAGTGAAAGGGCGTTTATGTCCTGTGGTGGAAATCGAATCTTTGCACGTTATTGATGATTCCTATAATGCCAACCCTGCTTCCATAAAGAGTGCTATTGATATTCTTGGTGGTCTAGATGTGGAAACGGTTTTAGTGCTTGGTGATATGGCAGAGCTGGGTAGTGATGCTGCGCAGCAACATGAGCAAGTTGGGCAATACGCTGCTCAACAAGGCATTAAAAAATTATATGTGTTAGGCCAGTTTGCCGATGCTTACGGTAAAGGCTACCAGCAGGCAGAAAATGGTGCATTTGAAAAGGCGGATAGTTACGAACAAATCGCCAATATGCTTTTCCAGCAGGAGCAAGGAAAAACGGTTTTAATCAAAGGGTCTCGCAGTTCGGCAATGGAAAAGGTAATTCATTGCTTAATGAACCTTGAAAATCACAAAGAGGAATCTCTCTAATGCTGCTCTGGGTTGCAGAATTTTTACAACAATATGCCTCAGCATTTAACGTATTCCAGTATTTAACCTTTCGTGGAATATTGGGCGTGCTCACAGCGTTAGTGATCGCGTTTATTGTTGGTCCAAAAATGATTGCCAAGCTGAGCTACCACCAAATTGGTCAGTCAGTGCGTGATGATGGCCCCCAATCCCATTTAAGTAAGGCTGGAACGCCCACTATGGGAGGTGCATTAATTTTGGTGGCTATCTGCGTCAGCACGTTGTTGTGGGCGGATTTGTCTAATCGTTACGTGTGGGTGGTGTTGGCAGTAACTGGAATATTTGGTGCAGTAGGTTGGGTGGATGACTACCGAAAAGTCGTGCAAAGAAACTCAAAAGGTTTGCCTGCAAAATGGAAGTATTTCTGGCAATCCGTAGGTGGGCTGGGAGCGTCTTTATTTTTATATTATACCGCTCAATCTCCAGCAGAAACTCAGTTGCTGGTGCCATTTTTCAAGAATGTGCAAATTGATATTGGTTGGTTTTATGTGGTGCTCACGTATTTTGTCATCGTTGGAACTTCCAATGCGGTTAACCTGACCGATGGCTTGGATGGTTTGGCAATTTTGCCAACGGTTTTAGTCGGTGGTGCATTAGCGGTGTTCGCCTATGTGGTGGGTAACGTTAAATTTGCTGAGTATCTACAAATTCCTTATATCGCCGGCACCGGAGAGCTGATCGTCGTTTGCGGTTCGTTGGTGGGGGCCGGTTTAGGCTTTCTTTGGTTCAACACCTATCCAGCACAAGTATTTATGGGTGATGTAGGAGCATTAGCGTTGGGTGCCATTCTTGGTGTGGTTGCCGTTATTACCCGACAAGAGATCGTGTTGTTCATAATGGGTGGTGTGTTCGTTATGGAAACTGTGTCGGTCATATTGCAAGTGGGCTCATATAAATTAACGGGCCGTCGAATATTTCGTATGGCACCTATACATCATCATTTTGAACTGAAGGGCTGGGCCGAGCCTAAGGTCATTGTGCGTTTTTGGATTATCACGGTCATTTTAGTGTTAGTTGGATTGGCCACCCTGAAGCTGAGATAAAACAGGTATCTATAGTGAGCAAACTGAACGGAAAGCATGTGGTTATTGGTCTGGGTAAAACCGGGCTGTCATGCGTGCGTTTTTTAAAGCGTTTGGAATGCGACGTGGTGGTTATCGATACTCGTGAGATGCCTCCCGGTAAAGAGGAGCTGGCAAATGAATTTCCTGAGGTATCTGTTTATACAGGAACGCTGGAAAAATTCGATTTAACCCAGGCACAAGAATTAATAGTGAGCCCTGGTATTTCAATAAAAAGCAAGTCCATTGCCGATGCTCAGGCCGCCGGTGTTTCTGTTGCCGGTGATGTTGAGTTGTTTGCCCGGTCTGTGGATGCACCGGTCATCGCCGTTACTGGCTCTAACGGAAAAAGTACCGTGGTTACCTTGATTGGAAAGGCATTGGAAACTACTGATCTAAAGGTCTGTGTAGCTGGAAATATTGGGTTACCCGTCCTGGATGCTCTATCTACATATCACGATGTTGATGTGTGGGTTTTGGAATTATCCAGTTTTCAATTGGAAACCACTCATAGCTTGCGTGCCAAAGTGGCGGTAAATCTGAATGTGAGTGATGATCATATGGATCGTTACGACTCACTGGATGATTATGCCACCGCAAAACAACGAATTTTTGAGGGAAGTGATTCGGCGGTGTATTGGTTGGACGATTACAGAACCAAGCCTGTGCAACCTCATGTCAATCAAAATCCATTTGGTGGCGATACTGAACTGCATGGCCGTTTCTATGTAAATACGGAAGCGGGCGTGCCTTGCGTAATGGATGGCAGCAAAGCTGTGCTGTACGCAAATGACCTTCTCGTTAAAGGTAAACACAATTTATTGAATGTGGCGGCTGCGCTAACCGTGTTGGTGGAGTTTGGTTTGGACTATAAGGCTGCTTTATTCGCAATCAAAAGTTTTCCTGGGTTGCCCCATCGTTGTCAGTGGATAGCGAACGTCAAGGGCGCCAATTGGTACAACGATTCCAAGGGAACCAA
>JBFKSL010000141.1:0-9418 GCA_041626995.1 Ketobacter sp.
TATCCCTGTGTATTGCCCGTTCATATCTTCCCATGGGGAACGGCTCACCCCTACTTGCGTAGCCAAATGCCCACCGGCCGAACTGCCCAAAACCGCAATATTATCGGGGTCGATATTCCAATTCCCAACCTGACCCTGCGCTCTGAAATATCGTACTGCACATTTAACGTCTTTTATGATGTCAATGTAGTCCGCGCCCACCTGCATGGGGTTGTTGGGATTATCCCGCGTCAGTCGATAATCAATGGTTGCGGCAACGTAACCTGCTTTCCCGAGGTCTCCCGCCAAATTGACTAAACCCCCACGCTGTCCGCCACTCCAGCTGCCCCCATGAATCATCACCACTAATGGACGCTGCTCACCTGCGGGTAATCCATCAGGTCGAGTCAGCGTGTACTCCAGTGGCACTTGCACCCCATCTTTCAAAAAGTAACAGTATTCTCCATCTACAACCTCGGCAAATCCCCCCATGGAACACAACGCCATTGCACCCGCAACGCACCACTGAAACCCCATCCTATTCACGGTATCACTCCTTCTGCTGCTTACTTTAACCATACGGTAGCGTATGGAAGATAAAGTATACTACACCGAAGACGATAAACTTGTGACAAAAATCTATAAAGATTAGGCTGGTTACCGCTCAGGATGTTAACCAGTTATAGTTTTTCAAGCCCTAACCATGTGAAGCAGCACTTCTGTGACTATATTTTCATTAACAGTTTGATTCTCGTATTACTTATGGTCAGCTACGCCAGTCCAGTAGCTCAATGCGCATAAAGATGTAGCGGCATATGGCTAGCATAAACAAACCTCAGATCAGTTTTTCCATTGCGGTGAAATACGCCGTCAGCATCACTTTGCTGATTGTAATGGGCATGGGAAGTTTGGCGTTGGTCACCTTTCGTGATCAATCCGAAGTTCATGAGACCTTGCAAAAGGACTTTGGGGAAATCATCTCGCAACAAATCGCCAACAGCGCCGTAGAACCCTTCTTTACCGAAGATGAATTCAGGCTTGGCGTTTTACTCAACAACCTGAGCACCAACAGCCGCGTTGCGGGGGTGATGATTCTTGATCGTGACTTTAATGTCGTGGCGCAAACCGGCATTGATATCCCACAACAGTCCATCGTTAAATCGATTCAGTCCAATCAAGAAATACAACCCCTGGCCGAACAAGAAAACCACCCAAACCACAATATCGTTCTTTATGTCAGCCCAATCGTTTTCAAAAACGTAACCGGTGGCTACGCCGCCCTGGCTGTTAACAATCAAAGCGTTGCCACACTGCTGTCAAAATCCGTAAATAGCTTTATTTTGGTCAGTGTTATCCTTTGCATCGGTGTTAGCTTACTTGGCATCGCCATGGCTCATAAATTTTCACGGCCCATTACCTCGCTTGCCGCTGCCACTCGCGACCTGCAAGAAGGCAAACTGAAACATATTCCAGAAAGGCGCTCAGACGAACTGGGCATGTTAATCAAAGCCATTAATAACATGAGCCATGGATTGATTCAGAAAGACCAAGTTGAAGTCATGCTAAACAAACTGGTTGATCGAGATATTGCCGAGAAGGTTATGGGAGGCGTGCAAGAAGTTGAACTGGGTGGCGAGCACGTGGAAGCCACCGTACTCTTTGCCGATATCGTTGGCTTTACCAATATCTCAGAGAATCTTTCACCGCAGGAAGTCAGCAACCTACTCAACGAGTACTATAATTATTTCAATCAATGCGCCAAATTCTATTTTGGCACCGTGGATAAATTTATTGGTGATGCGGTTATGCTGGTATTTGGCGCGCCAAAACCGGATAAAGAACATCAGTTTCACGCTCTGGCCTGTGCCGTGTTAATGAACCGATTGGTTCGTCGTCTTAATAATGTGCGGCGGGAAAAAGGTTTATACGAAGTCAACCTGCGCATCGGTATTAATTCCGGCAGCATGCTCGCTGGCCTTATTGGTGGTTCAAACCGAATGCAATATACCGTGGTGGGTGATGCCGTGAATCTTGCTTCCCGCTTATGCAGTGAAGCGGGCTCTTCTCAAATTATTATTGAAGAGTCTATGTACAATACGATTATTAAAACGCATAAGATCAATGCCGAAGCACGTAAGCAAATCAAAGTACGTGGCAAAGCCGAACCCGTATCCATTTATCACGTACATGATGTAGTGCAACCCAATGTTCACGTGGTTGATAACCTGATAGATGATATTCTGAGCCAGCCATACAGCCCCGCCGAAAATAGCGCGATCAACCTGGACACTTCCATTATTAACGATCCATCGACCCATGGAAAAATCCACTGAATGAACATACGGGTAACACTACAACAGACATTGGCACTCACATTCTGTTTGTGGTTAACCGGCTGCGCTTCGCTATCCATACCGAAACAACCTTCAGACGAATACATTACCACAGCGCTGGAAAACAATAATTTTGATACTGCACTCATGGCAGTGGACAAATGGCAAGATAACGATCCAGGCAACCCAGAACTGCCAAAGCAACGCAAAATCATTACCCAGGCCATCAGCCAATTTGAAACCAACACATTGAACGCGGCAAAAAAACTGGATGCTGAAGGGCAATGGCAGGACACCAAAAACACCTATGAAAACGCACTGGAGAAATTACCCTCCAGCCAAACATTGCAAAATGCCTACAGCGAATTTAGCGTCCGTCACCTTAAACACATTAATGCGCTAAAAGAAGAGCTTGATGTTGCTCAGGCTAATCACTGGCTAAACATTCGCTCAAATATAAAAGCAGTGCACCATGCCGCCCCCTACGACAAAGAGGCTCGGGCTTGGAAACAACAAAGCGAATCTGAGCGCGATGACCTTGCCCGCCGCTTGATAGCTTACGGCCAGGCACACGAGGATAACAAACACCTCGGCACCGCAGCACTTAGATACGATTTGGCTTACAAGCTGGCTCCCAATGAATTCACCAAACCCTACCATGAACGTGCTGCCAAAACATTTGCAAAACGCAACGAAACCAAGAAAAAACGCGCCAAAGAAAACCAACAACGCCAACAATCAAAACTAAGCTTGTTGATAGACGAATTTGATCGCCATTTGTCGAAAGAACAATTTCGTCTGGCCCGACAAACGCTGGGCGCTATGGAAATAATTGATGCAAAATCTCCACAAGTACAAGCGCGTAAAGAAAAACTGGATAAGCAGCGTAATATCGTGTTGGACAAAGCCATTCTCGAAGGGAAAAAGTTTTACACTAAGGGCGAATTTGAAAGTGCGATTAACGTTTGGAAACGCGCCCTTCAACTTGACCCCGACAACAAAGAACTAAAAGAAAATATTCAACGGGCAGAAAAATTTCATGAAAATTTAGAACGCTTGAAACAGGGCTCATAGATTTCCACCGAAAAGGATTCCCTATTATAGTCACTCAATGACCAGTCATTTAATAAGCTTCAGCAACCTTAGCTTGCAAGCAGTCTATACTGTATCGAATACGCAGCCCAAATAATAATCAAGGACACAAGGCACCAAGGATGAGGCCATCCCGAGTCACCACGATCTCAATACTGCTGTCTATTGCCTCTGGTTTTTCACGAAATACGCAGGCAAACAGGAAGATCTGTTAATAACGCCTTAGACCGTGACATTATCGGGCTTTATCTACAGCTACAATATGAACTCAACAGCAAAACCAATATCACGCCGGGCAGCCGCTTCGACGATTGCGATAATCGCGACCATAACACCAGCTTAAGATTTGCATTGGTTAGAAAAATAAACACGACATGAGGTAGGCTATCAATTTCAGCCAGAGCTAACTGCGAGCTTACAGGTGAAAATATGATTTATAAGAGCCTGTGCTGATTTCCGCGTTTAAAACTCTCTTTATTTCTACTACCAGCAGCCAAGGGATTTGTATGCACGCCATGAAGCCTATGGTTGACCGTCAGTTTAACCTGTGAACCAGCACTGATACTGCCACCACACTCGCAGTCCCATGATACACGCGTATAATAGGTGCAAATCTGACAAGAGTTCTTATCTCTATGCGTAAAACAAAAATTATCTGCACCATCGGCCCGGTCAGCTCGTCCTATGAGGCACTGGAGCAACTGGCCCGAGCGGGAATGAACGTGGTTCGCCTGAATATGTCCCACGGTGAGCACGAGGCCTGCGCCAAAGTGATCAAGGCCATACGTACCCTGAACCGCAAGCTGCATCATCCAATCGCGGTTCTGATCGATACTCAGGGGCCGGAAATTCGCACCGGCGATCTAAGCAGTGAGCTAAATCTCAAGACCGGCGACGTGATCTCCGTGGTGGCGCGGGGAGCGGAAGATGTAGAAGCCAGCTCGATTCAGATCAATTACGAGGATTTGATTCATGACGTGAGTGTCGGCGACAAGATCACCGTGGATAACGGTTTGATCAACCTGGAAGTCTTGAGCAAGGAAGATCGTGTGATGCAATGCCGGGTGGTGGACGGCGGCGTGCTCAAGAGTAAACGTCATGTCAACCTGCCGGGTATTCGCGTTAACCTGCCCGCCATTACGGAAAAAGATCGGCGCGATATCGCCTTTGCGGTGGAGCAGGAAGTGGATTTTATTGCTTTGTCGTTCGTGCGCAGCGCCGATGATATTGCCGAACTGAAACAGCTGCTGGGCATCAAGGCGGACAAAATCAAAATCATCGCCAAGATCGAAGACCAGGAAGGCGTGAATAATCTTGACGCGATTGTCACGGCCTCTGATGGCGTTATGGTGGCTCGGGGTGATCTCGGCGTCGAAATCAATTTTGAACTCCTGCCCCAGGTGCAGCGGCAGATCGTGGCCGCCTGCGCCGTTCAGGGCAAGCGGGTTATTGTCGCGACGCACATGCTGGAATCGATGATATCGAGCCCCATGCCCACCCGTGCGGAAGTGACCGACGTCGCCAATGCGGTGTATGAAGAAGTGGACGCCATTATGCTCTCCGGTGAGACCACCATCGGTAAATACCCCTTCAAGTGTGTGGAGGTGTTGGATCGCATTGCGCGCACCGTCGAGCCCAATCCTGGGCTAGCCTTTACCGACAAACTACAGCTTGGCAATAACAAGCAGGAAATCGCTTTGGCCGCAGTGAAACTGGCCGAGTCGATTCATGCTGCCGCCATTGTGGTTCCAACCCGGCGTGGCCTGATGGCCAATTTGGTCGCCAACTGCCACCCGCGCAACTCGATCATTTGCGCATTCACTAATGACAGTCGTACCCGCCGCCATCTGGTGTTAACACGCCAGGTGCTCAGCTATCGCATCAATTTCAGCTCGGACCCGGAAAAAACGCTCGCCAACGCCGCGCGCATTATGCTGAGTCGTCAGGAGTTCTCGCGGGACGACAAGGTGGTGGTGATTTCGGATGCCTTATCCGGAGCCGGTATTGAAGCGATTCAGATTCGCACGCTTCGGGACTGGGATTAGCAGGTTCCATCGCCCTTCAGGAACAACCTTAATAACCAAGGGAAATACCCCCTTGAGTAACGCCTAAATATGCTATTATTCAGCCCTTTTTGGGGCTGAACTAACCCCATATCCACATCATTCAACTACTTACCTTCAATACATTATCAGGATCAGCACTTTGATTTCTACCGCAAACATTACCATGCAGTTTGGTGCCAAACCGTTGTTCGAAAATATCTCAGTTAAATTCGGAGATGGCAATCGATATGGCTTGATTGGTGCGAATGGCTGCGGCAAATCCACCTTTATGAAAATTTTGGATGGCAGCTTAAAGCCTACTTCAGGTAACGTGTCGATCACGCCAAACGAGCGAGTGGGCAAGTTACACCAAGATCAATTCGCTTTTGAAAAGTACAGTGTCATCGACACCGTAATCATGGGGCACGCCGAATTGTGGAAGGTTAAACAGGAACGTGATCGCTTGTATTCTTTGCCGGATATGTCGGAAGAAGAAGGGATGCTCGTTGCAGAGCTGGAAACTCAATTCGCGGAAATGGACGGCTACAGTGCAGAAAGTCGTGCCGGGGAAATCCTGCTCGGCGCTGGTATCGAAGAATCCCTACATTACGGGCCCATGAGCGAAGTGGCACCGGGACGAAAGTTACGGGTGCTTCTGGTACAAGCCTTGTTCTCCGAACCCGATATTTTACTGCTCGATGAGCCCACCAACAACTTGGATATCAACACCATCCGTTGGTTAGAGTCGGTACTGAACGAACGCAAAAGCACCATGGTTATTATTTCCCACGATCGCCACTTTCTGAATTCAGTTTGCACCCATATGGCCGACATCGACTACGGCGAATTACGCGTCTACCCCGGAAATTACGACGATTTCATGCTGGCATCAACCCAGGCACGGGAACGACTGCAATCGGAAAACGCTAAAAAATCCGCTCAAATTGCGGATCTGCAACAATTTGTCAGTCGCTTTTCAGCGAACGCATCGAAAGCCAAGCAAGCCACGTCTCGCGCCAAGCAAATTGAAAAAATCCAATTGGATGAAATCAAAGCGTCCAGTCGGGTGTCACCCTATATTCGATTTAAACAAGATAAAAAGCTACATCGCCAAGCCTTGATTCTAGAAAAGCTAGAGTTTGGCTTCGACAATAATCCACTGTTCAGCAACGGCGAACTGATTCTGGAGGCGGGTTCGCGTTTAGCCGTCATTGGTGAAAACGGTGCGGGCAAAACCACCTTGTTGCGCTGTTTAATGAATGAATTGACACCAACAAACGGCGTTATTAAATGGGCTGAAAATGCCACGCTGGGCTACTGCCCGCAAGACAGCACAACGGATTTCGACGTGGATATGACCTTGTTTGATTGGATGGCGCAATGGCGTAAACCAAATCACGACGATCAAGTCGTGCGAGCCACCCTCGGCCGAATGCTGTTTTCAGCGGACGACTTTAACAAGCAAGTTAAAGTCTGTTCGGGCGGCGAGAAAAACCGACTGCTGTTTGGCAAATTAATGATGATGGATACCAACGTATAGATTATGGATGAACCCACCAACCATTTGGATATGGAAGCGATTGAAGCGTTAAACTTAGCGTTAGAGCTTTACGAAGGTACCCTTATTTTTGTCAGCCACGACCGTGAATTTGTTTCCTCCCTGGCAAACAATATCATCGAAATTAAGCAGAAAAGTTTGAACTATTTTCAGGGCACTTACGATGAGTATCTTGGCAGCCAGGCCTAAAGCGCTGAACATTATCTAATACCTGATTCACCGTCGCCAAAGCCCAGTACGATCCACTGAAACAACGGGTATCACTGCTCACCAGCTACAAGGCTGGGTATTTTTCAGAGCAGTTGGCGGCGGTGGAGGGAAGGTTGTTGGGGGTTGGGTGATTTGTGGCTAATTTGCAGCCATGTCACGGCTATAGCTGTTGTTTTTCGGCCATATATCGGCTAATTTACGGCTATGAGCTGGACACCCAAATACACAATTAGCGACCGACTTCTTTCGACGATCCGCGAAATAGGAGAATCGTTGGGAGAACTAAAAGCTTACAGCCTAAGCGATCAAGATTTTGCCAAGCTTGAAATCGAGGCCAGAGAACTCTCGTCCTACGCTTCTACCAGTATCGAAGGGAACCCCCTGCCACTAACTGACGTGAAGCGATTGTTAAAAACGCATAAAGAACATGTGCGCGACTCTGAAAGAGAAGTACTCAACTACAATAACGCTCTCCAATCTCTCTACGCTGATGTACGCTCTGACACGTTCAAGCTAAATGTAAAAACCATTGAAAAAATCCAAGGTCTGGTTGTTGACGGTTTAATGGATAACCCAGCCCACTGTGGCGCGTTACGGAAAGCTCCTGTAATTGTCCGCAACCCTCGGAAAATCGACGAAATTGTTTTTATTCCCCCCGATAGCAAAGACGTTAAGAAACTCTGCAAAGACTTATTCAAGTTCATCGAAAACAATATCGGCAAAATCGACCCCATTATTTTAGCTGGCATTTTCCATCGGCAATCCGTCATTATTCATCCCTTCATTGATGGAAATGGCCGAACAACAAGATTGCTAACAACCGCAATTTTAGGAAAAGCCGGACTGAACCTATTTTCAATCTTTAGTTTTGAGAATTACTACAACCGCAATATCACGCGATACTTTAACGCTGTTGGTTTGGAAGGGGATTACTACGAACAGGTAGAAAACATCGATTTTTCAAACTGGTTGGAATACTTCGCCGAAGGCATATTGGATGAACTACGCCGTGTACGTAAGACGTTACCTCAATTACAGCACGAAAAACCCCGATTGGAACCACACCATCATCTAATTCTTGATTACATAAAAGAGCACGGCAGCATCACTCAACGAGAGTATGGCGGCATCACTACGCGCAGCCTCGCAGCACGAAAACTGGATTTTGAAAAACTGCTGAAATTAAATCTCATAGAAGCGAAAGGTATTGGGCGAGGAACTTACTATGTTGGTGCGACTGAGTTGTAAAGCTCTCCGAATACAGTCTATTAATGTATTCTTAGCATGACCTTCCCAGATCCAATAGTCGTACGTATTTACAATTGTTGGGGGTTGGGTGATTGGTGGTTAGATACTCAACCATGCAATGAACGCACGGCGTGCTCAGGATCGGCTTCAAAAATTCTCAGTAACGCTTTAGCTGGTCCAGTTGGATGACGCCGGCCTTGTTCCCAATTTTCTAAAGTCCGTTTGCTCACACCTATGAGAAGCGCAAAACTGGTTTGAGACAAGCCTGTTTTTTCTCGGATCGCCTTCACTTCTGGTTCAGGATACTCCTGAATACGTGAAGGCTCCGATTTCCCTTTCACGATTTGATCCATTTCTTGCACACTGGCCAACAGCTCATCAAATAGTTCGTTATTCATTGGACCACCTCTCAACATTCATCATCACTCATCAGCTCCTTGATGAGCCGGGTAAAAATGCTCGTTTCGATGAAGATCATTTATCAATTATACGCCACTGGCGTACATGCTTCCAAATTTTGTTGTTTCGAAGACCCATAAGATCACTATCTAATTGAATTCACTAAACTTTATCCCGCAGAAACCAACACCTGCTTATTCCTCGCTCTCACCTTCTTAATCAAAACAAACACCACCAACGGAACGCCCAAATAAACCATATATTTTCCAGTTAATGAGGCCACATACACTGGCAAACCTAAAACAGGAAGAACCAATATCGGGGCAAGCAGCGCCACTAAGACGAACACAATATGAAACACCGATTGAAGCCGTTTATTGTCGGTAAGCTTGCGGATGTTTGGGCTGAAATACAGCGCAGTTAAAATAAACGCAGCGGCGATGATGGCAGGTACCATAAATTGAATTCCTTCTGATTTTGAGATTCCGTTTTTAGATAGACAGCTGGCAGAAAAACTTTTTGAGCTTTTAATAGCTCCCGCGTCTTAGTAAGGA
>JBFKSL010000142.1:0-9408 GCA_041626995.1 Ketobacter sp.
CTAACTTTGTTACTAAATTTCCTACAAATGAATGAGACTCAGCATTAAGTGTGGCTGGAACAAGCAATGTTAAATTTATTCTTTAAAAACATAATGTTATTGTAATTTTGGCATTTTAGGGCTTTTTCCCGGTGAACCCTCACATCAAAAAAGCACTTACCCAGGCGTTCGGTTATGAAAGATAGCCCGGCCTTTTTTCCAGCGCTTGATCAGGCTGGGGGCATCAAACAACGCTAACAGGGACGTAACCAGCTCATACTGAACGTTGTCGTGTTTTGCTCTATCTAAACCAAACCCGGCAATGTCTTTCTCCAGCTGTGTATCAAGATTCAACTGCGGAATCCCCGCAGCTGCCGTTACCAAGTCATCCGGGTTGTTGTATTGATATTCACAGGTAGAACTATTACTGGAATAAAAAGCAGCACAGGCCATAGGCCTAACGGCATAAACCGAACAAACCCCATCAAGCAGCATGGGGCACTGAATATTGGTTTTGTAGTGTGACACCGGATCAAGTGGTGCAATTTTATTGGCCGCTTCCTGAATTCGGGATAATAACTGTTCTTTCAGATCCGTTTTGAATTGCGCCTGAATATGGTAATACAGCGCAATGATCTCGTAAGAGTAGGCTTCGACACGGTAGTTGCAACAGTAAGAACAGCCTTTCCGACAATCCACCGATTCGGCATGCTGATCTAATGACGCTTGAATGGGAATGAGGCGTGTAGCTGAGATCCTTTTATAGGAAGATGGATTACGAGCAAACTCCTTGTATAGGGCCTTAAATTCATTCAGCTGCTTCTTTACGTACTTCTCATCGTATAAGTGATTCAAGGCTTTCCCCTCATCAATCACGTTGGAACGGGCTCATTAGTGTCGGAATGCCGTACTTGCTGCCCAAAATGGCTAGACCAATCATCACCTGCCAGTATGTTTGAGCATACCAGGTGAAACCGTAATTTTCTGTTCAAATGCCCCCGCTAGTCCTGAATATTTTGTGCATGTTTTTTTGGTAACCTATAAACGAAGTGGGAATTGTCCTATAATTCAATAGGTTACAGCTTTCCATGGGAATCTAGACCCGCTTCTGTAACGATACCCTACCCATCAGCACGATAATCGCCATTTTAATGTTCTGGCTTTAGTGGCGATTACAAGCAGCTAACTGACGCTCAAAGGTTCGACTTTCTTTGGGCGTCATTTCTAAACTGGGATACAGTGCCAATACTTGTTGCCAATGCGATAGGTATTGGCATCGGTACGTCTGATTGGGCGGCATCCATTGCGTAGGATCTTTCGCGCCCTTGGATTGGTTCAAGCCATCGTCCACCGCCAACAGATTGCGTGGGTCGTTGGCAAAGGCTTCCTTTTTCTGAACTGGCCAATTCGCCCCGCCGTGTTCATGCGCCCATTTCAGCGGGATAACATGATCAATATCGAGATCACTTGCACGGGTATATGTTTTGCCAGAATAGGGATCGAGCCACCGGCCCTTTGACACATAACACCCATCGGGGCTGAATCTAACGGGCCACACTGATTGAGCCTTTAAAATTTCATGGCGGGTGTTCATGCAATCTCCGTTAGCATCGTTCCAATGCTTCCAGTCTTCGCGCTGATAGATTAGGCTTAAAGGTCGATGCTCTTTTTGAGCTTCTTGAAGTGCTTCAAGTGATTGCACTTGTGGAGTATTTTTACATCGGTGACAATGGTATTTCCCAGTCTTTCTATTAGTATGGCCACCTTGTTTATCGAGGCCACCAGAATGTGCGAATGCCAAGTTAATGGTGAAGAAAAAAAACAGCAGGTATCGCATGGGCCAAATCCGTAAAAGCATTAAAGCTGAGTTCATCGAGTTCCAGTGTGGTGAATGTAACAAAGGTGTTTATCGGGTGCACTCAGAAAATAAAGGTACAACCCCCAGGCAATGGCGGCATTTATGTAGCCATTGCCTGCATGAAGCCTATTTTACAGCGGTTTACCCAGTGATTGAGTACAAAGAAAAATACTTTATGTTAGCTGATCATTTGAAAGTTGCGGATTTAGAACCGCCTTCCATTTGGGTAGGAAGGGATTCAATACCACCTAAACCAAAATTAGAGTAACCAGTGGGATTGATGGTTTATCTTAGTCTACTCACTTGAGCAAAAGCCAGATGCAAGCCGAGAACGTTAATGCAATACCGCACCCAGCCGAAATCAATGCTCCAAGCTCTTTGGCGATTCGGTTATACCGATACAATTCAGAGTGAACCCCTAGATCCGTCCTAAGCGGTTCTTTGACCTTAAATTCCTCGACAATGGCTCGAATAATTTCCATGCCAACCTTCTTACTTTGAACACAAAATTTTATTTGCTCTTCGAAGTTGTGCTTAACATCATTAATCACAAAAAACTGGCCATCAATTTCTTCCACCCGAAACTTATTTAGAGCACGAGCTTTAATAGTTGTGGTAGAAACCAGCATAACAGTAGAATTATCAAATTGTCGTGGCCACCGATACGTAACATTCAATTCGTCATTATCGTATTTAGAATCCACACGACTGATTACAAAATCTTTATCGTCAGGAAGAATGTAGGAATCCATGTTTTCTTTAGTTCTAATTTCCATATTCATTTTTGTCCCTATTTACTAAATTTTTGCTTTTCGAACCCAGGTTTCTGGAAAACCTGGAACAGATGAAGGTTCAAACTGCAACTTATTACCGTCATCTAAAATCGTAAAAATCAACTGCTTATCTTCTTTGCCTGCCTCGTAAATGATTAAGCGTCCATCTTCTTCTAGTGCTACCATGTTCTCGGTTTTTGTTTTTTTTCCTTGAATAATGGAAAGTTCAGCTTTATCACCTTTCACAAAAAGCTTGAAATTAATGGTGCTAAATAATACAGACTTGCTTGAGGTATATTCACCTTCAGCTTGCTGTCCACAAGCTGAAGCTAGAGCCCCTAGCAACAGAATGATGACTAATCTCCTAAGAATGTTTCCCATGATTATGATTTCTCGCTGAGTAATTTTAAACCTTAACTTTCCCACAAACGTAGAATACTAAAATGGGCGAGGAAATCCGCCTCCGCATTGACCGATTTGAATATGACAGCTCCCCGAACCGGAGGTAGATTGGCCCACTCTAAATTGTAGGTAAAAAAATGTACCAAATCGATCTTCAGCTTCAACAGCATATGAAGTACAACTATTTGACATCCACGGATGCAAATAGGTCACTGTTTTCGAACCATCACTAATAGGATCATTGTATAAAATTGTCGCACCATTAACTCGTAAGAAGTGAACACCCTGGCCCGTAGTGTCGGAAACTCTAATTGGGATGTCACAACTAACCGGAAAGTTGTTATCTGCCTCATCGGATTCCATGCGGGCTCTAACCCATTCATCAGGCAATGATAATGATAACTCTCCGTTATAGATGGTTACCATATGAGTGACTGTGGTGGTATTCCCCAAGAAATTGGTTACTTCAGCCCTTATTTCATAATTCCCATTTTCGAAATTAAATGTATTTACGTTCTCTGAAGTATCTTCAGAGCTAGCAGATCCCACGAATTGATCTCCTACATAATAATCAATGCTCTCTATCCCGAAAGGATCATCTGCAAGAACTGAGAATACGTATGTTCCAGCTATCACCTCCCCTTCGGAGGGAATCAACTGCGAAACGGTTGGTTCTATCTCTGTAATATTTGGCGCTTCCACATTGCTAAACAAATCCCCACTATATGAATTTATAGTTGAAGCGAAGGGCAGCATATCATCAAAATCAAGCCCCGTTTTATTTCTATTGCTAACAACAAACTGCATCATTCGTTTTGATAAAAGCTCTCTGTAAGTATTCGAATTAATTGCTAACCCCCCAAATGAAAGTTGCCCAGTACTACCTTGACCATTTGGCACGCCATCGAATTTAGCGTCTTCGTAAGACATCGAAATAAAACCAATAGAAGGGAATTCATCATGTGCATCGCTCCCGATCGCATTCCCAACCTCAAGTGATAGCAGAGAAATCCCTGCCGCAACGAAGCCATAATCATGAGAATTAGTTCTGTACGGAGTGTTATTAATTATTCTACTAACATCTACAGGCACGGTGGCTCTAACATCAAAACCCGCCCATGCATCCACTTCTCTATATGCTTTTTCAATAGCTATTTCAGCCGTATATCCATATTCATTCACATAGTACTCTGCTAGACCAGTGGCAATAGTAGTGAAAAATGTAGCTGAAACTTCAAGGTTTGATCCTGATACATAATTCTCTACCGCATATATTTTATGACCTAAAGATCTATCAACCTCTACTTGAATTCCAGATGACTCTTCAATGTAGTAACCATCATATATTTCAATTAAGACTGGCTGGCTCGGAACAGACAGGTTAATAGAGTATTGACCTGTCGCGTTTGTTTCTCCGGTTGCTAAAAGCTGCCCCTTTGTTGCATCAGTGAATTCGTACACCTCTACCGTCCCACCAATGATTAAGCCATCGAAAGCTGTTCCGGATATTTGGCCTTCTGGACGCTCCTCTGCTACAGCGCCATTATCCTTACCGCCACCACAAGCAGATAAAAATAACGGTACAACTAAAAACAAACACTGAATCAATCTCATAAGAAAACTCCCTTTCTATTATTCAAAAATTAACTGCGCAAATCCCCCGATGGCATAAACACCATCCCCCATAGGATAATCAACAAATAAACCGATACCTGGTGCCCAACTTGAATTCATATCGAATACCGTAAATAGATACCCTGATACACCGAGGCTAGTCTCTTCTAAATCTTCGTAGCGCTGCGCTAAATAACCATCCTGATCAATTGTGTGCCGCCCATCGAAAGTGAAAGTATCAATATTTAATGTAATGCCACCCCATACCTTCAGCGATCGTGCTAAATTGAATTGATGCTCATAACCACCTGATAGACGATAACCATTCACCTCTTGGCCTACGTACTCAGTAGAAGCATCCAAATCAAAATCAATGTATTCACCGGACACAACCAGTTGCTTGCCACGTCTCGAAACGGGAAACGTAAATTTTAATCCTGGTGAATAAGTGAATTCTTCGTCGGCCTCTCCGTCTGGGTCTTCCACACCATAATTGCCGGCCTTTATGTACACTCCCCAATTGAAAGTATCATTAGCATACGAGAGTGAAGGGGTGATGAGTATTACTGAAAAAAGTCCTATTAATAAAAAACGCATCCTAGAAATTAACCATCCTTATCAGAGCATATGTCGAATGAAAGAAAGGATTCATCACCGTTACGGTGAATCACCACAGACATTTCACAGTCCTTTTCTTTGAGCTTCTTCTCTACAAAGGCTTCGAATCGTCGAACTAGGTTGTAGATTCGAGCTCGCGAAGAAAATCCTGCTTCTTCCGACAATTCTTTTAATTCCATACCGTCTACATAATAACGACGGAGTAATTCTAAATTGTCGTCACTGTACGTTGCCCCTTCCCGCATCCATTCAAATTGGTCGTTGGTCAACCGTAGTTTCATGTACCCAAGCCTAGTGTTTCCACAAAAACGGCTATGATACCTCAGTTGTTTGATTTCGTTATCATTTGTCTGCAAAACACCTCCTTATGACATTACGCTATCCCTTATAGCTAAGTGTATAATATTATACACTCTTGGAATTAAGCAAATTGTTTATTCCGATTTCGAACGAGATGGTTTTTGCCGCGAAGCGGCCTTTCATCAGCCCAAAGGGCTGACCCCCTGTGTAAAGTCGAAGTGAGTTATTTGTCGTTAACGAATATTTCAAAAAAGAGGTGAAAATATAAGCTCTCGACTTGTCGAGGCCTTATTCCGTACAAGTCGTAATATAAGGTATGGCTGCTTTTAACTGATTATTGCTTGATCGAGGCACTTTCTAGGTTAAAGAAGGTTAAAAATGGTTAGGTTAAAAAAGGTTAGCTGTCGAAAAAATGGCGATTTATTACAATAAAAACAGTAATTTAACAAAAGCTCTGATACTTCATATTACGAAGTTTAATACCTCAAGTTACGAAGAAACATACCTCATATTACGATATTCAATACCCCAAATTACGAAAACTGATACCTCATATTACGACCCCATACTTCATATTACGAAGTTGATACCTCAAATTACGAAGTACCCCTACTTCAAATTACGATGGCATGTGGATAAGTAACTACTCCTGTCACCACAAGTAGTACGAAAATAGAATGCAAGGAAAAAGAGTGTGGTCATTCACGTTGGGCGTTAGAGGCTCACCTGGAGGGATTAAATATCGTCTCCAGAATGAGCGTTTCCTTTACGAAAGACGTAAATTTTATCGTTCTCAATGCGAGCATCTGCTAGAAAGCCGATTTCGATCAGCTCTTTAAGGGCTTTGTTGAACATTTGACGGAGCTTAGGCTTATTGTTGCAAGCGGAATTGCACATCGCCTTCATGGTGTCGAGTGTAATGGGGTATGGCTGGCGATGGCTGGCATAGTAGCCGTGCATTTTTTTAGCGATGGGGGTTAGGTGCTTACGCTGTTCCCACTCCAACTCAGTGTAATGAATATCACCAAAAAGCATTTTCATTTCTGGCTCAACCCATACTTCCCATTGTTCTAAAGGTTGGCCGTCTTTTTCGTAGTGGAAGCGACGTATCAAAGATAAGGAATCACAACGACCCAAACGCTTTGAACTCACTTTGAATGTGGTGGCTTGTAAACGGGTTAAACAGCTCTCAAGCTTGTTTCGATAATGTCCGGTTTGTGGCCAACCAATACTTCGTAAAAAGGAGTATGGCCGAAAAATAACCTTTTCACCCAAAGGCGTCTTACGGGCCAAGTGCAATACTTGCATCCAAATGTCTTCATCGTCAGTACGCAATTCTTGGCCGGTATAACTGATCTCACCATCCCCTACCACCAAGATCTGGGCATTCTCAAAATACTCACGCTTGGTGCGTTTATTGCGGCACGAGAATAGAGCGCTGCGAATAATCTCATTGGGAACCCGACGTTTGTGCTCCGGCCAAATGGGCAGTTGCACTACCTTGCCTTCCAAGGCTCGCTGGCTGAGTTGTTTCGCTTTTTCAGCTGGATTAACCATAGTATTGTCCTTGTTCTTCTCTCATCGGCATATCAACGCCACCGTTGAATGCTTTTGTTATGGTTAAATCGACATAGGTCTGCGCATGTTTACCCAAGCGGGTTTCTAGCGCGGGACTATAAATCCACAATGCTTGCGCAACATCTTCCCGACTATAGCCCAGTTCGACCATTCTGCATACTATCATCCAATCCGCACGGCTACAGTCCATATCCTCACCATACAACGCTCTTAGCTGCCCGAGTTGGTTTTGATAAAAGCCCACGGCTTGTTGTTCGCGTCCTGGGCGCACAACGACGGTACGCCGTTTCTGCTGGTTGCGATAATCGAGGATAGCTTTACCCTCTTCGATTAAACGATTGGCCTGATCCGCCAGCTTACCCACCGACGATTTCAACAGCACATAAGGGTAATTTCCTGCCCGATCCACATAGGCGGGTTTTCGGTTCGTAAAGCCCGCTAAACGACCATAATGGCGCCAATCGGCACTGTCTTTATCGCCACCGTAACGCGCCGCAAGATATTGGCAAATAGCACTGGCCAGGTCGGTTTCAATCGGATTTAAAGAGACTCGAATCCAACCATGAAAATTATAAGGGCTGGACTCAATCGCCAAAGCGGGCTGGAATCCAGCCTGAACCAAGCTGCTCAGTTTTTTCTGGTTCAAATCATCAAAGAACACCAATCCCTGACTGCCCAAAGGTCGAATATAAATATCCTTGCCCTGCGCATTCTCACGTTTCAACCAAGGCAGTTTTTCTAACACTTCTGACTTGCCCAATTCCTGATTTCGCATACTGTCACGCTGACGATCGTAAATACCGATTTCGAAGCGTTCTTCGCCCATTGCCTTCAATTGTCGTTGCACGGCAATATAGGTTCGGTCAATGGGCCGCTGGCTCATGCAATGATCACCTTTGCTAGTTGTGTGACTTTCTCCGTGATCGCAGCCGGTGCTTGTTCGATAAATTGTGCCTGCCGCTGATCGAAATCCAGTGATCGCAATTGGTGAACTAATACACTTCCCTGAGTCTCACACTCTGTAGGTAAACCCACTTCTAACTGAATACCCCGTACTTGGCTGGTAATAGGGGCAACAATGACCACTTCGGTGTGTTTGTTGAACTGTTGACGGGATAAAACAAACGCGGGTCGCTGATTTGAAGGCGTCGAATGTGTATTGGACTCCAAGTTAAGCAGAATAATGTCGCCTTTCTCGGGCACGTAAGCCATTAAAATTAAAATTCCTTACCGCCGACAGAATCGAGCCACACCTGGTCCTCTTCCATCCGATGGAGTCGTTCTTTGGGGCTGTTCGCCAGAATATGTTCTAAGGTCATTTCATCCAAAGGTTTCAGTACAATTTGACCATCATCAATTCTCAAGTCCAGTTTAGAACCGACCGCCAACCCCAGGGTAGTGAGGATACTTTTCGGCAAACTGACGATACTGGCGCCACCGGATTTTCGAATGGAGATTGTGGACATGCGGAATCCTTTCTAACCTTACAACAAGTTATACTGGAGTATAACAAACCATTGAGATTATAAAAGGGTATAACTTTCGGCTTATAGTTCGGTGGAACTGCTTTGTACGATCGCCTTTTTTGGGGATGACGAAATGGAAACTATCAATTTGGAAATCTCGCTTATTTGATTATTAAAATAATCTTCATACTGTGTTTGACCCGCTTCATCCACGTAGGCCACTTTTGCATTTTTTATAGAAATTAACGCCTCCTGAAAGTAGGCTTTTTTCTGCCGATCGATAGTTTCCCTATCGCCCAAATTCGACAGCGCAGTCCCCAAATTATTCTGTGTCCCAGCCCACTGCAGCGGCACCCGTTCCCGAGTCCACTCCTGCAGTGCCAAACGATAGACCGCCACCGCTTCTTCCAAACGCGCCGTTCCCGACTCTCGCATGCCCAACGCATTCAACGCATTCCCCAAATTATTCTGAGTCCTCGCCCAATCCAGCGGCACCCGTTCCCGAGTCCACTCCTGCAGTGCCAAACGATAGACCGCCACCGCTTCTTCCAAACGCGCCGTTCCCGACTCTCGTATGTCCAAATTCGACAGCGCATTCCCCAAATTATTCTGAGTCCTCGCCCAACCCAGCGGCACCCGTTCCCGAGTCCGCTCCTGCAGTGCCAAACGATAGGCCACCACCGCTTCTTCCAAACGCGCCGTTCCCGACTCTCGCATGCCCAAATTCCGCAACGCAATCCCCAAATTATTCTGAGTCCTCGCCCAATCCAGCGGCACCCGTTCCCGAGTCCACTCCTGCAGCGCCAAACGAAAGGCCGCC
>JBFKSL010000143.1:0-9404 GCA_041626995.1 Ketobacter sp.
CTTTCTGCCACACTCATAAACTGCTGATGCAGTTGCTCATGCAAGGGAGTCATTTGAGTATTTTGAATATCAAACTCGGCCACTTTATCGGCGTTGATGGTTTCTGCCAGGCTGGTAGATAAGGTTAATAAACGCTGTTGCAGCGATTGAATTTCAGATTGTGACCATAGCGTATAGAAAATATAAACCAAGGCCGCAAAGGTTATAATAACTGCAGTGCCGTATAATACCGTGAGACGAAAGTGAAAGCGGTGAAAGGCACGAATGTCCCGCAGGGGATTGTAGCCCGGCGCAGTGGCAACAATCACATCGCCTCTGCGTTCCTGAATAAGATGGGGAGCCGCTGAAGACATTTCCGCTCCCTTTTGAGAAATCGCTTCTTTTTCCAACATGGTTTGTTCCAACCCGCACTACTCCACGAATACCGGGAGCGTACTACTTTTCCAATAGTTTCAGACCCGCTGGCAAAGCTTCCCCAAATACGCGTTTGCTCTCCTTGTCATCCAATTCCATATATTCCGTTACGAGCCGCTTCCAAAGTTCTGGAGATTTGGCCAATGTTAGCTGGTCACTTATTTTTGTTCTCACGCTTTCATTTACATCACGGCTACGATCATTGGTTACCCGAACCATCATAACAGCCGCAAAGGCGGCGTTGGGATTTTTTTTCCAATCCTGTTGTTGCACCACATTCAACCAAGGCTGAATCTGTTCTGGCGCTAACACATTATGTGCACCACCATGGAACAACTCGCGACTGGCTACCCTTCCCAATGCCCACCAACTGGTTTGGGTCTCACTGGATTTTTGCAAACGCTTGCTCAACCAATTACCCAATTCCACTTTGGTTGCCAACGGCAGGTTTTCTAAGGACCCTGCCAAACGCACCATGTCTTCGTATGATTTGTTTTTGATCTCAGCTTTTAATTTTAAGTTACGCAGGGCAGCCGGGTTAATAAATTTGGCGATATCTTTATAGATTTTCTTCTGAGCGGTTTCTGTTAAGCCCCCAGCGGCACGACGCCAGAAAGTCCACCATTCTGCCCAGATCTGATTTTCCTTGTCAAACTGTAAACCTTGTTGATAGAGGCTCCAGGCATTTTCTACCCGCCAGTCATCGGCAGGAAAACCAAAGCCAGGCCTTAAGCAAAAACCTGCCAGGTTAAACCAAACTCGCTCATGTGCCTGTGATCGTCTTCTACGTTTTCGGCGCTCCCACAGAGCATCGTATAGGGCGCGTGCCAATGCGGTGTCCCAATCTTCTCTTGGCCCCAGCAACTTTTCCAGCGTTTGTCGAAGCTGCTTTACTGCCTTGGGATCGGCTTTTTTGTCGCTGGCCCCAAACACCTCTTCAATGGCCTCGATAGCCTGGTTGAAATTTTTTGGCAGTGCGTGATCACTGTGTTGATGTTGTTGCTGCAGCTGCTTTCGAAGTTGAAATTCCACTTTCCAACGCTGTTCGCTTTGCAGCGATTGGCATTGAATATCCAACGTGCCCACTTCCGTTAAACAGGCGAGCAGTTTTACTTCTACCTGTTCCAAATTATCCTGGGTATCTAACGCAGCGAGTAACGGGGGCAACAGAACAAAACGCCCTTCTTCATCCTCTAAACTCACCACCTGGCCAGGCTTAAATTCTTCATCACCAGAGTAGGCTGCCAGCATAAACTGAACCGGTTTGTTTACTTGCAGGAGAAAGCGTTGTTCTTGCAAGGTGATGGCATCACCCTCTTCCGTACCCTTAGGTAGCAGGCATACCCCTTGAGGTTCGCCTTCTTTTCCATCCAGTTTTAGGAAATAAGATCTTGCTGCACCGCCACCAATTCGCATTTGTTGATTATGACGCGATAAACCAAACGCTACCGCACCAAACGCTACCGCTGTATCAGGATTGGCGTTTTCCAAGCGCTGAACCGGCTCACCACGCCATTGGCTAAGCAGCTCTAATGCGCGCTTCGAAAGTGTGGGACTATTAAATACGCCACCATTAAACAAAACGGAATCAGGTATGGCTTGCTTGCCCTCTTCCATTGCCAGAGCCTTGCGGCAGCTTCCTTGATGCTGGTTTAAAAACTGTGCCAGATATTTACTTACAGCGGGATCGGGTGCATAGGGTAAACCGAATTCCACCACGGCGCTTGAGCGCTTACTTGGCAAATCGGTAAATTCAATCAGAGGAAAAAATCCATCCAGAGCCAATGCATGCACTTCTTCGCGGCTTAACTCGGCACTTCGAGCACCGCCAATCAAACGCGCACCTCCACCCATGAGAGTCACTTTAGCTGAGTCTGGCGCATGTTCTCCGAGCAACAATTCTTTTGCCGCCCGGCTTTGCTGTATTAATTGACTGAGGCTGGCGGCTGAAAGAGTTTTACTGCCTTTCGTAATTCGCTGTTCTGCTGTGTGGGCTAAGGCTAAGTCGACGTTATCACCACCCAGCATCAAGTGGTCACCCACGGCGATGCGCTTTAGTTTTAAGCCTTCTTTCTGCGAGTCCACCTGAATCAAACTTAAATCCGTGGTGCCACCGCCCACATCCACCACAAATAACAGCTTGGTGTTCTTTAAGGTTTCAGCACTGTTGCCATGGCTAAAATACCAGTGGTAACACACGGCCTGGGGCTCTTCCAGCAGGGTAATGTTATTCAAGCCAGCCATTTCTGCTGCTTGCAGGGTAAGTGCGCGGGCAGCTTCATCGAAGGAAGCAGGCACCGTAAGGACAATTTCCTGTTGCTCCAGAGGAGCGTCGGGGTGTTCATGATTCCAGGCACATCGAACGTGCAGCAGGTAGGAAGCGCTGGCCACGACGGGGGACACTTTGGCTACGTCGTCCGCCGCGGCCCAGGGTAATATATTGGCGGAACGATCAACTTTGTCATGGGAAAGCCAACTTTTGGCACTGGCAATCTGACGGCCCTCTACCTTGCTACCCAAGTTACGGGCTAACTCTCCCACCACATAAGCCGTTTCATCGCCGCGTAGGGTTTGCGCTATCCAGGGCAGCACCGTTTGATCCGCTGAAAGCTCACCTTCAGCTGGGTGGTATCGGAATGACGGCAGCAGTGGTCGCTTAGCCACTTCCCCTGGCGCAATCAGCTGCTCGATCTCAAACAACTTGGGTTGCGCCTGCTGAGGGCCATGACTGAGATCAGCGTAGCTCACCACCGTATGGGTGGTACCCAAATCAATTCCTACCAAATACTGCCGCAGATTACTCATCTATGTTTTAGTCCCGCACTTCGAATTCCACCTGCCAGCGTTGTTGGTTGTCGCTGGCTACGGCTTCCAATTGCAGAGTGCCCAGTTCCGTTACCTTGGCGCATAGGCGTACAGGCACGACTTCTCCCGCCTGACGCCCTTCTACCGGTAAATTAGCCTGAATGAAAGGCAGCTCTTCCAGTTCCTGATCAGCCCAACTTTCCAGTAACGCACCTTGTTGATCATCTCGACGCACGGTGGAGCCAAAGAAATGAAACTGCACGGGTTCTCCCACCACCAAACCGAACTCTTGTTGAGAAGGCTCGGTTTCACTGCCTTCTTCCATACCGAAAGGTGCAACGCACAGAGCTTGAATGGGCGCAGGCATACCTGGCACCGCAGGCATAGAACTTTCGATTCCCACATAGTAGGCGCTGGCTAAACCGCCTCGAATTCGTACGCCATGCCCTTTGCGAACATAACCATAATAGGCGGCGCCTTTGGCAACGCCCAAATCCAAGTCACCACCTTCCAATAAACGCGCAGGCTCTGCACCGGCTTGATGTAACCAGCCGTTGACCACAGAGAGCAAACGATCAATTAACTTGGGTGCTTTTAACACGCCACCATTAAGCAGTATGGCGCTTGGCTTGATGAAATCAGCAGTTTGCCCAAAAATGGGCTGCGCAGCTCCTGCCTGACGAGACAAGAATGCGGCCAGATGACGCGTTACACCGGCGTCCTGCGCATAAGGAAGGCCCATTTGCGTTAATGCGCCCCTAGGCATTTGCCGGGGATGCTCCTGAATGCCCACTTGCGGAAAGAAACCTTCCACCAGTGTTTGTTCTACTTCTTCTCGGGTCAGCTCGGTACGCAGAGTGCTGCCTAACAACTTCGAGCCTCGGCTGGGCACCACCAACGGCACCGCCTCCACTTCGCTATCTAAGAGAAGGGCTTCTTTTGCATCGCGACAACCATGGGTCAGTGCCTGAATCTGCCAGGGTTGAAGGCTTTTGCCCTCTTGCTCCAGCTTGGCTTTGATCACATAGGCCAGGGCCAAATCCATATTATCGCCACCCAACAGGATATGATCACCCACGGCAATACGGTTCAGTGACAGGTTGCCTTCTTCTTCGGTTACAGCTACGAGAGACAAGTCCGTAGTACCGCCACCAATATCCACAACCAAAATCACATCTCCCACGGAAACCTGATCTCGCCAGCCATCGCCGCAGTTTTTCACCCAGCTATAAACAGCTGCTTGCGGCTCCTCTAGCAATGTAAGATGCTGCAAGCCAACGGCTTTCGCTGCTTCTGCGGTTAAGTCCCGCGCTGCCGGATCAAAAGAGGCCGGAACCGTTAGTACCACATCCTGATCCTGCAACAGCTGCTCGGGGTGCGCTTGGTTCCAGGCTGCTTTTAGATGGGATAAATACGCAACAGAAGCTGCCAAGGGTGAAACCTTAGCCACTTCTTCCGGGGCATTAAGGGGGAGAAAATCAGAACGACGATCCACCCCGCCATGACACAACCAACTTTTAGCACTGGCCACAAGACGCAAAGGCGTTTTCGCCCCCATATTGCGAGCCGCATACCCCACTATGGCAGCGTCACTTCTTCCCCAAGGTAGGCTTAACTCATCTGCGGAAACTTCCGCTTCATGGGAAAGGTACATAAAAGAAGGCAGTTGCTTGTGGTTCTCGCAGTTGCCTGGCTGAGTTAACTGAGGAATGGCAAATACACCATGGCTTTCGGCCTCATCTCCCTGCAATTCCACATAGGATAAAACCGAATTGGTAGTGCCTAAATCGATTCCAACGCTGAAGCGTCCTGCTTCACTCATAATTCCACCTCGGCGGGTGCAATGATACTGGTGTCATGGCCTTCGGCCAGTTTAGGTAAGTCGGCTTTTACCGCTTTCCAGCCACGATGTACCAACACCCCTTTAAACGGAGGCTGGCCAACCACATTTCCGGTAACTCGGTTTTCTGAGGTGTTAAAGCCTTCTGCCAGAGTGACAGTAGACTCCTCATCCTCTGCGCGAACAGGTTCAAGGCTGAAGTACTGATCGAGGGTCTTTTTGCCACCTTCATGCACTACTCGAGCAACAGCGCCGATTTCTTCGTCACTGAAACCCTTTAAATCTTCGTTTAGAAAATCCACAAATCGGGCTTCCTGCTGCAATAACCCCAACAGCTGCAGGGCTGAATCTGGCTTGGTGGAAACCAAGGGTTTCTCGATTGGCTCTGGCTTTGACTCAGGCTTTGGCTGAGGTGCAGGTTCCGCAGGCGTGGCTACATCGGGTTGCGCTTTTGAAGAACCACCCTTTATTAAAAACAAGATAAAAAACAGCACAGCTACACCAGCCAGTATCACGTGCAACAGGTCAATGGTGGTGGGCATTATAAGATTGAAGGCCATGATATAAACTCACTTGATGAAATTGTTTACACCCCGAACGCTTGGAGATGCACAGACAGAATGGCGCGCAGTTTACCATCTTGAGCCACCTAATAAAGACCACATAAACCCCGTCTTTAATGTTTAAGGTTTTAATGACAAACTGGCATCCTGAAACTTTCAGCCACGAGGCTGTCTAATATTCGGTGGCAATACAATTTCACTAAATTGATGCTATTCAAGCACTTGAAATTGTCAAAATCATCACCATGATACTGAAGTGATTCTTACAAGAGAGGTTACGAATCCATCATGTTACGCGTTTTATTGTTTTTGGGTACAAACTTGGCCGTTCTGCTGGTGGCGAGCATCACCCTAAGCCTATTGGGTGTTCCAGGCTACCTGCAAAATAATGGCATGAACATCAATTTACAAAGCTTGTTGATTTTCTGTGCCATATTCGGGTTTGGCGGTTCCTTTATATCCCTTCTTCTATCGAAAAAGATGGCAAAGTGGAGTGCCCGCGCCCAAGTGATCACTCAACCTCGTAACCATTCCGAGCAATGGCTGGTGGATACGGTGCGTGATCTTTCCACCAAGGCTGGCATCGGCATGCCTGAAGTGGCTGTTTTCCCATCCCATGTTTCCAACGCGTTCGCGACCGGTTGGAACAAAAATAACGCCCTGGTGGCAGTGAGTGAAGGCTTGTTACACCGCTTTAACCAGGATGAAGTTCGCGCTGTGCTGGCGCACGAAATTGGCCACGTAGCCAACGGCGATATGGTGACTTTGTCTCTGATTCAAGGCGTCATGAACACGTTCGTGATGTTCTTCGCCCGTATCGCGGCTTTCATTATCGACCAGTTTTTCCGCAACGATGAAGGTGAAGGCGGCTTAGGCTTCTTTGGTCATATGGCCGTGGTATTTATCTTCGACATGATCTTTGGCATTCTGGCCAGCATTATTGTGATGAAGTTTTCTCGCTGGCGGGAATTCCGCGCCGATAAAGCCGGCGCTGACTTAGCTGGCAAAGGCTCCATGATCAATGCTCTGCAACGCTTAAAAGCAGAAATGGAATTACCGAATGATTTGCCGGACACCATGGTGGCCTTTGGCATTCGCAACTCAAAAGTGGCTGCCCTGCTTTCCTCGCACCCTCCACTGGATGCTCGAATCGAAGCTTTGCGTAACAGCTAAGCTCATCAATTAAAGCCCACTGATTCCAGTGGGCTTTTTTATGCATTATCCTTTGATGTATGAACAATCTATTTGAGCGCCTTCACGACACCTTCGTGGAAAGCACTTTAGACACACCTAAAGACATCAGCAATCAAGCCCATAATGTCGAAAAAAGCAGCTTTGGCATTCATTTGATTGCCCTTAGCCTCAACAAAATGGGCGATGCGCTTTTAGATATTAAACTGGTATTGCCCTGGTTACTCACTGCCGTAGGCGCTCCAGGTTATTTTGTTGCATGGCTGGTTCCCATACGGGAATCCTTGGCATTACTACCCCAATTTTTTATCGCACAATGGATGCAATCTTTTGCCATTCGCAAAACGCTATGGAGCCTGGGTTGTATCGCTCAAGGGTTTTGTGTATTGGCCATGGCTTTTGTTCCTTGGTTTCTGAAAGCGTCTGAAGCGGGCTTTGCCATTCTCACCCTATTGACTTTATTTAGTTTAAGCCGCTGCCTTTGCTCTATTGTAATTAAGGATGTTCAAGGCCGAACCATTGACAAACAACGACGCGGCCGGGTGAGCGGTCTGGCGACATCGTTCGCTGGTGTTATAGCCATTGGATTCGCCATAGCGCTATTGCTGGGATGGCTATCAAAAGAGAGCACCGCAGCAATTTCAGTTGTTTTATTTTGCGCTGGAAGCTGTTGGGTATTGGCCGGCCTAGTGTATTGGCAGCTGCAAGAATTCCCCAGCCGAGACCAGCAGAACAAAAAAAATTTAGGTGATCAATTTTCTTTGTATTGGCGTTTATTAAAGCAAAAACCGGTGCAACATTTTTTATTGGTGAGAGGGCTGCTAATTAGCACCGCGTTAGTAGCCCCTTTTTATGTTGTTTTGGCCAATCGTTATAGCGAAGGCACCATTTCTGCTTTAGGAATATTGTTATTATTGGCAGGCATTGCCAATTTAACCAGTGGCTGGTTTTGGGGGAAACTATCAGACTTGTCCAGCCGAAAGGTTATGAGCATCGCAGGTACCCTTTGTTTCTTACTGGCACTACTTGTTTACATCGCTGAGTATTTTCATTGGAATATTGGTCAGTCTTACTACTTTTACGGTTTCACTCTATTCCTACTTTATATTGGCCACGCAGGTGTACGGTTGGGGCGCGCCACCTATTTAATGGACATGGCCAAAGAGCATAATCGCACGCAGCTGGTGGCATTAAGTAATACGGTGATCGGTATCATATTGCTCAGCGCTGGTGGATTGATAGCACTGCTGAGCAACAGAAGCGTTGAATCAGCGATCTTGACCTTAGGGATTTGCTCGTTGATGGCTGCATTACTGGCCTTAAAACTGCCAGAAGTGAGCCAAGTTTAATCCACTGGATACAACACAACATCTTCGTAGCCAGTTACCACAGGAAGATAACCGGAAAGCATCTGATTAACCTTCTCATCCCAGGTATCCACTAACAATGGTCGCCCTTCTAACTCCTTTAATTTAGTTTTGGTAGATATAACAGTGATATTTTCTTTCCCTGCTTTTTCAATCACATCTGGACTAATTTGATGGTTACCACGACCAAAAATATGACCTTGCCCGCCAATGAGTGTCACTATAATTTTTGCTGGATATTTTTCTAGCCAGTGCAATATTTCCAGTTCGGTCGCATCCTGCTGCACAACTTCCTCATTCAAAATCAGATCCACACCGAGCAGGGTTTTCTCCAGCCCCATTGCATCAGCAACCGCTTTAGTCGTAGTACCAGGGCCAAGAATGATTAACTGATCCGATTCGAACTGTTCAATTAAATAGTGGGAAATTTCCTGTAGCACCAACGCTTCTACTTCTTTACCACCGCACTTTACATGCTGAAGATAACGTTCTTCCGCTGGCACCAACAACTCACCAAAACGGCTCGCTCTTACTTGACCGTGCCGAAAGGCCTCTTCATCAATATCACGCACTTCCATTTCTTGCACGCTTACCAACTCACCCCGAATCATTTTTTGAATGATTTCGGCAGCACCTTTGGCATGTACAGCATATACGCCGGAATGTATTTTCACACCGGCAGGAATACCCAAGGCGGGAATAGAAGTGCCTATTGCATCTACTATATCACGTGCAGTACCGTCGCCGCCGGCAAACAAAATCAAATCGACGCCCTGTTCTTTTAACGATTTTGCGGCCTCAATAGTATCTTGTGCCGAAGTATGTGAATGTTTGGCAGCACCAATCACGGAACAAGCATAACCTTCCTGCTGCAAGCTGGTGGCACCCATGTCATCACCCCAACAAAACCACTGAAGAAATTCCTCAACCGGTTTCAGCTGTTGCAGACACAGGTGAACACGCTGCAATGCTCTGGGTTGAGCACCTCGTCTGATAGCTTCATCCACAACTTGATCGCCATCGCTGCCTTTTAAAGCAACTGCACCGCCTATTCCAGCATAGGGGTTTACAATCAAACCCACTTTGAGTTTATTCATGCAATCATTAGCCCGATTAATAAAGTAATCAATTTATTATACCTAGTATTTATGTGTTTCTCCTTTAAGGAGCATACAATTCTTTACTTTTAACATTGAGCAAAACCGGTCAAACTAAACAGAAAGC
>JBFKSL010000144.1:0-9374 GCA_041626995.1 Ketobacter sp.
AGTATTACTCCTATATCGAAATCAACCCGCGCCGCCATCAAGCACTGTGGCGCGAATACGAAACCATTGATGCCACCTGCGAACACTTCGCCATGCAACAGATCAGTGATCCCGGTGACATTTATCCCGTGTTCCGTGAATTATTTCAGCGAAAAAGTGTAGAAAGTTGATGTCTATGAAAGAACGTAACTATATATCCACCGGATCAGATTGGACCTTTGAGTTAATCCAAGACTACGATCGTGAAATCGCACGGGTTGCGGAAAGTTACGAGCTGGACACCTACCCCAACCAAATCGAAATCATTTCTGCCGAGCAAATGCTGGATGCCTATTCTTCTGTGGGCATGCCTGTGGGCTACAACCACTGGTCGTACGGCAAGCATTTCGTTTCTAACCAACAGCATTATCGTCGTGGTCAAATGGGTTTGGCCTACGAGATCGTGATCAATTCCGACCCCTGTATCGCCTATTTAATGGAAGAAAACACCATGACGATGCAGGCCCTGGTGATTGCCCATGCTTGCTACGGCCACAATTCTTTTTTTAAAGGCAACTACCTTTTTAAAACCTGGACAGATGCATCCTCCATCATTGACTACTTGGTGTTTGCCAAAAATTACATCATGAAGTGTGAGGAACGTTATGGCGTGGATGAAGTGGAAGCCGTACTGGATTCTTGCCATGCCTTAATGAATTATGGAGTGGATCGTTACAAGCGTCCCTACCCCATTTCTGCCGCAGAAGAAAAGCAACGCCAGAAAGAGCGGGAAGAATATCTGCAAAAGCAAGTGAACGAGTTATGGCGCACCATTCCACAACTGGGCGAAAAAGAGGATGAATTATCAGTGCGCCGTTTTCCTGAAGAACCCCAGGAAAACTTACTCTATTTTATCGAAAAGAATGCACCACTGTTAGAACCCTGGCAACGGGAAGTGGTGCGCATTGTGCGCAAGATAGCACAGTACTTCTACCCACAGCGCCAAACACAGGTGATGAACGAGGGCTGGGCCACTTTTTGGCATTATACGCTTTTAAACACCCTGTATGATGAAGGCAAAGTTACCGATGGCTTTATGCTGGAGTTCTTGCAATCTCACACCTCCGTAGTGTACCAACCCCCATTTGACAGCAAATTCTATAGTGGCATCAACCCCTATGCCCTAGGTTTCAATATGATGCAGGACATTCGTCGCATCTGCGAAAACCCCACCAAAGAAGACAAAAAATGGTTTCCCGATATGGCCGGAGGCAATTGGCTGGAAACGTTGACCTTTGCCATGCAAAACTTTAAAGATGAAAGCTTTGTACAACAATTTCTGTCTCCAAAAATGATTCGTGATTTTAAACTGTTTTCTATTTTGGATGATGATCAGCATCGGGATTTAGAAGTCACGGCCATTCATGATGACTCAGGCTACCGCTATATTCGTGAATCCCTTTCCAAGCAATACAACCTATCCATGAACGAACCGAACATCCAGGTATTCAATGTGGATGTTCGAGGAGACCGTTCTCTTACCATGCGTCATGTGCGTCATAATCGACGCCCACTGGAAAAAGAATCCGCCGAGGAGGTGCTTAAACACCTGCGCCGCCTATGGAAATTTGATGTCATTCTGGAATCTGCAGAAGACAACAACGTTATGGAAACCTTTGAATGCCGCGAACAAGGCATCGAAGTAAAAGAGGTAGAAGAAGAGGAACTCGCACTTATCCAGCGAGTCTAGTTTCACTAAGTTTATCCAACCATTGTAAAATCAGCTGGGTAACGTCCTTGGCACAGTGCTCATGCAGCAAGTCGTGGCGAGCATTATATTCCTGATATCGGGATAATGGATGCCCCGTCTGTGCCAACAACTTTTTCCCTGCCTGCGGGCAAACCAACCGATCCTTAGCCCCCTGCAACACTAAAAACGGCTGCGCTAATTGTGAGTAGCGTTTTTCACACCATAGGTTTGCTTTTAGCAGCGCCAACCCAGTTGCTGGCTCAATTTTGCCATGGTAAATCAAATCATCCCGTTGGTAATTCAGCTGCTCCTGCTGTAAACCAGTCATCAGCTCAGCGTTTTTCAGGTTGAGCAGGGCTGTATGTGGAATAACACCAGCCAACAATGTTGCTAACATTTTTTTCCATCGGGGGATCGCATCACTCACTCCCAAAGCAGCACTATTGAAAATGATAGCCTCCACCAAATGGGGATGAGTCACAGCAAAATGAAAAGCCAGACAGCCGCCCATGCTGTGCCCATGCAAAATCACGGGTGTTGAAATCGATGCTTGAGTAAATAACAACTGCATGTCCTTAAGTAAGACATCAAATGAATCCACTCTGGCACGCGGCCCATCAGAAATCCCATGACCAGCAAAGTCTGGCAATATCACGTGATAACCTAATGACACGATTCTCTCCGCCAGTGAGCGATAACGACCACTGTGATCGCCCCAGCCGTGCAAGAATATAACCGTCTGTGATGCGCCCTCTTTGACACAATTTTTTTGATGGTATTGGCACAGGTAACCACCGCTGGAAGTAAATTTATGGGTTTTCCACATTACCACTTTCTCTAAGCATTCATCTGTTCGTCATGCTAGCAAAACCCAATCTTTCGATAATTAACATATGTTAATTCTTCAGTTGCTTGCGAATTCGAGAAAGCGATTGCTCGGTAATACCCAAGTAACGCGCTATACACTTCTGAGGGATACGCTCCGCCAGGGCAGGATTGTTTTGCGCAAACAGTCGATAACGATGCATCGCGTCGACACTTAACAATTCCAGCTCTCTTTGCTCGTGCCGCAAAAAGTGCCGGTCCATATAGGTGCGCCAAGCCAGGTTCATCCGTAAGGATTTCTGTAACGCCGCCTCAATCAGGGCAAAGTCCAATTTTATGAGCGTAGTATCTTCTACTGCCTCAACATAAAACTCGGTAGGTTTCTTTTGCAACCAGCTTGCGTAAGCCACGTAGAAGTTGTTTTCTGACACAAACGCTTTAATAAACTCACGCCCATCATCCAATAATTTGCTAATCTTAAGGACCCCGTTATGCACCCAGTATAACTGGTTGTCTAACTCACCGGCCCGAATCAGTTGCTGACCCTTATTGACCACCAAACCGTATACATTGTCCCGTGTAAGCTGCTCCTCTACATCACTGGCGCCAAGCTGATGAAAGAACGCGTAAAATTCCCTCAGCACCGGATCATTCGCCAACAAAACTTACTCCTTCTTTCATGAATTCTGTCATTTATGCCATTCCCAATTGTAGGGGATCAAGGTAG
This sequence comes from Ketobacter sp., assembly GCA_041626995.1. Classification (GTDB taxonomy): domain Bacteria; phylum Pseudomonadota; class Gammaproteobacteria; order Pseudomonadales; family Ketobacteraceae; genus Ketobacter. The sequence continues at coordinate 3,282 of JBFKSL010000144.1, forward strand.
CTTACACTAAATTCCCATTGTCAGGAGCCACCATGAACGATCGCGTTACAGTTCAGGTAGAAAACCAAATCGCCTATGTCACCCTCAACCGTGCAGACAAACATAACGGCATGGATCTGGATATGCTGCAAGGGGTGATCAAAGCCCAAAAACACGTACGTAAGATGAAAGATATTCGTGCTGTAATTCTGCAAGGGGATGGCCCTTCCTTCTGCGCTGGATTGGATTTTAAGAGCGTACTAGCCAACCCGGTCACCGCTTTTACCAGCTATTTAAAACTTTGGAGCCCGATGCAGAACGATTTTCAAACCTGGAGCATTGGTTGGCGCAAAGTAGGCGTACCGGTTATTGCCCTTATGCATGGCAACTGCTTTGGTGCTGGACTGCAACTTGGCTTGGGTGCAGACATTCGTATCTGCCACCCCGATGCCAAGCTTTCCATGATGGAGGCAAAATGGGGACTGGTTCCTGATATGGGCGGCGTGGCATTAATGCGTGAACTGATGCCACTGGATCAAGCCAAAGAGCTCACGATGACAGGACGAATCATCAATGCAGAGCAGGCTCAGCAGTTAGGTCTAGTCACCCATGTGGAAGATGACCCCATGGTAAAAGCACAAAAACTCATTGAAGAGATTATCGTACGTTCACCGGACGCAGTTGCGGCAGGAAAATTTTTATTGCAGGATGCCTGGCGTGCCCTTGATAGCGCAGCTCTGAGCGCCGAACGCCTCTGGCAACGCAAAGTAATGGGCACTAAAAACCAACGTATTTCAGTGCAACGCAATCAAAAGAAAGAAGAAATACCTTTTAATAAACGCTCCATTTAAACTTTTTATTATTTTACGGAGGCACACCATGGAACGGCAGCAATCAAAACTCAGGGAGTTAATGGGCTTTATGGATATTGGCTACTTCAATTCCTTGAGCACAGCAAAAACCAGCCTGCAATTTGTGAGGACTATGTTCGGGTTGGGATCAAAAGCCAACGCACTGGAAGCCATTTTCAATTACCTTCCCATATCTGAAACCATTGCATCTTCAGGCCAACCAAAAGAAGAACAGTTTCCCGCCATAAAAGAAGCAGGCTTTGCTCATATCATTAATCTAGCACCACACGGCGCAGAAAATGCCATAAGCAACGAAGCCGAACTGGTGCAGAATTTGGGTATGACCTATGTGCATATTCCTGTGGCGTTCGATAATCCTACGCAGGACAACTTTTCCCAATTTTGTTCCGCCATGGAAAAAGCCGGTAGCGATAAAGTTTATGTGCATTGCGCCGCTAACATGCGCGTCTCAGCTTTTTTATTTCGCTACCGTACAGAGGTTTTAGCGGAAGATCCTACCCTAGCCAAGCAAGATCTGGACAAAGTATGGAAGCCATTTGGGGTTTGGGCAGAGTTTATAAGCATTAGCTAAGGCTCTTCATACCAGCGATTTTTTTCTTTTCGAATCCACATGCGGGAATACCAATGAAAGCGGTTTGGCTTTCCCGCGGCCATTATCGTGCAATTATAGCGAGAGCGGCCAATAGGGATAAATTGGTTTGCCTCAACGCGGTAAATATTCTTTCTTAACAACTCCACTTTAATGGCACCCTGCCCGCTGGCAAAACAATTTGGTTTCCCCATATCATAGGAAAAGGTCAAATCCAAAGCTGGAATCACCGCCTTATCAAATACCACTGCGGCAAACTTCTCAGACGTAATGGGCATAGGCAAACTACTGGCTTTAATCAAAAAATCATTAATATCAGAATACTGTTTGTTAAACGGAAAACGCGGAGCCATTCCGGATGCCAATAAACGCTTATCCACCGCGCCTGACTGTTGACCAAAGCCAAGATAGCCCCAGGCTTTTACTGCTTGAATAATGCCTTCATCGGCTTCGCCATAGGGAAAGGCAAAGTAGCGCCAATGCTGCCCCGTTTCGCGCTTGATACACGCTTCAGCGCCGTCCAACTCTTCTCGCAAACTGCTTAGCCATTGGATTTGCGTAACCTGTTCAGGTTTACGCAACAGATGCAGATGGCTTTTAGTATGATTGGCAATGGTTGCATCGTATTTGGTGAGTTCACGCAGCTGATCCCAATTCATATATCCTTTCTGTCTACGATCCACAAAATCCGTACTGACAAACAGCGTGAAAGGAAAATTATAACCACGCAAAACAGGCAACGCGTTACGGTAAATACTGCTGTAGGCATCATCAAAGGTGATCACTACGGTCTTATCCGGAATCTTGCGCCCCTGCTGTAGCGCCTCCACCAGCTTGGGTAATGGCCACACCGTAAACCGCTCCCGCCGCAGTAATTCCATATGCTTTTTAAAGGTATCTCGGGATACACTGGTGGCCGCTGGCGTATCATCTGCCACGTGGTGATACTGCAAAATCACCCCATGATTGACACTATTTGCCACATTTTCGACACCAAATGCCATTTGAGCATTCACCATAATTAACAACCCGTTCACCAAGGCAAACATTCTTGCCCATGTGCGTTTGACCATATAGTCGCCCCTTCCAATGATTGGTATGATGGCCGTTTAGCGTAATTAGAGCATGAAATCACAATCAGGGTGTAGCAATGCAAATTGATAAAGATAAAGTAAATGAAATGACGGCAGGGGCCATTCCTCTGGCCAAGTTCGCTGGTGCCAAGGTAGTGGAATTGGAGCGGGGCTACGTAAAAATGGAAATGCCCTTTGAACAGAACAAAAACCACATTAACATTATGTATGCGGGTTCTTTGTTTACTATTGGTGAATTGCCTGGTGGCGCTCTGTTCTGGAGCTCTTTCGATGCAACTAAGTGCTACCCCATCGTAACTGAAATGAGCATTAAGTTTTTGAAGCCTGCGAAAACTGCAGTAACCGTTGAATGCCGTATCAGCGAAGAAGAAATCGCTCGTGTAAATAAAGAAGTGGAAGAAAACGGTAAATCCGTTTATATCCTAGAACAGGAAATCAAAGATGCAGACGGTGAAGTGTGCGCCGTAACAACCGCTCGTTACCAGGCTCGTGCCCACGGTCGGTAATGCAAAAAACCAGGTGGCAAACCTCTTCTCCACCTGGTTCCCTCTTCCAAACAGCACTAAGATTGAATTCTGATAGGCCCGCCTAAATGGGTGCCACCATCAACCGGCATGATCACGCCGGACACCTGAGCAGATAAATCACTAGCGAAGTACAAAGCTGCGTTAGCCACATCAATTGGCATACCTTGACGTTGCAATGGTTGTGCAACACGAATACGTTCACTCATATCATAAAACGTCATACCCGCAGGAATATGGCCCGGCGCGATACAGTTAACGCGTATGCCATACTCGCCTAGGTCACGAGCAATGGATTTAGTGAAGTGAATGACACCGGCTTTGGCAACACGATAGCTAATTAACGGAAGCCCAGGCGTAATCGCCGCAATAGAAGACGTGTTAATGATGGAGCCACCACCATGCTTAGCCATGTAACGGCCTGCATATTGACTACCAATCATGACACCGAACAAATTCACCGCCACCACGCGATCAAAATCTTCAAGGTCATCGTCCAAAAAATTGCGGTGAATGGCGCCACTAATGCCTGCGTTATTGAACATAACATCCAATCCACCGAAATGCTCAACCGCAAAATCCACCAGCGCCTGCACTTGCTGTTTATTGGACACATCGGCTTGCTGAAACACGGCGGCGTCGCCGAGGGATTCTGCTAAAGATAAACCTTGCTCCACGCTTACATCCGCAATCACCACTTTGGCACCGGACTCCACAAAGCGTTCCACAGTGGAACGACCAATACCGCTGGCACCGCCCGTAACAATGGCGACTTTATTAGAAAGTAACGACGACATGAAATAGCTCAGCCTTGTTTTGTACCAGCGGACATTTCTTCTATCAAAGGCCACAACACTTCGTCTGCAAGAATATTGCAGAAATACTCATTGACCTGTTTAATTTTTCCATCCGCCAGGGTGAACACCATGCAGTATTCGTTTTTATATTCTGTACCTGCCTTGGTGATAGCATTGCCCACGAACTCCACCACCACCCTATTGCCTTCTGCAGTTATCGATTTGATATCAGGCCGCAAACCAGTGGGTAACAATTGCTTAAAGGCACCAATAGTGCCAACGATAGTATCGTAATTGCGAATACCTGCGAACTTACCAAACCCTTTTGCATCAGTGAATGCATCCTCTGCTAAACAGGAAGCTGCCGTTACGCCATCACTTTCACCCATGGCGCGAATAAATTTAACCACTACGTCTTTATTCTGTTCTGTCATGCCAGACACTCCCTACCAGACTATAGGCTTATTCTTTTATTTTATTTGAACCCGAAAACGGCGAAAAAAACCGCCGCAACCAGCCGACCATGAAGGAAATTGTCGAAGTAAATCCAAATTTCTTTTCATTTAATGAGGGTTCAATACCCACATATTGTTCAATTTCAACCTTCAGCTTATCAGTGAATGTGGTAGCCAAAGGATGGAATAAAGGCTTACACACGGCTTCCCACATGGGAGCCATAGGACCGCTGCCTTCTACTCGCAAATGTAAGCGTATGTCCGTTTCTCCCTGATCACTTATTTCAGCGAAATAACTTCCACCACCCACTACCGGTTCCGATTCCAATTTATAGGTAAAGTTAACCCGGTCTGGGCCATCCCAACTTTCAACATGTACCAGTACATTAACGGTTTTAATCAAACCGCCTGCTCCTACTTTAATGGTCCAACGGGAATGATGATCGTCAATAATGGCGCATTCACGACAACCGGGTAATAGATCTGCCCAACGACTGATGTCTTGCACGTAGTCCCAAACGTTGTCGATAGGCGCAGCAATGGCAAAATTCTTTTCCGCTTCAATCATTATTTTTTCCTATAGAAGCTTAATGGCTTCTTGCAACAATTCACTTGGATTGCCTGCAGCATGTCGGCCTGCCAAATAACCATGGGTCATGCCACGCGCATTGGTGATTCCACTCTGCATGACGGCACCATTATCCAACCGTGCTACGGAATTACCGGCCACATACAGGCCTTCAATGGGGTTGTTATTCCAATCCAGAGCACGACAGTGATGATCGGCCATTACACCCGCAGCACAGATGCCTCCACCGGCCATACGATGTAAAGGAACAGCGTAAAATGGCGCTTTAAGCAGTGGGCCCAGGTTTGCATTGGGTTTTCTTGAAGGATCACCGCACATCAATGCGCCCCAAGGAAATGTGCCCCGGTTGAAGTCAGGATCTTCACCTTGCTCACAATAGCCGTTAAAAGTAGCAATCGTATCCACGAGGCCTTCCACATCAACGCCGATGGTATCTGCTAATGCTTCAATAGAATCGGCGGTAATGCCCAACTCTTCTGGAATGTCTTGACCCGGCATTAAGGAACCGAAGGGATATTTTTCTCTTGCCTGACTATCAAACACGGCCCAGCATGGAAAATTAGGATGAGTTTGTGTGGCACCATCAATGGTATCCAGTGCGTAATACACTGAGCGGTAAAAGGCTTCGTTGGAAAAGCGCTTACCTTTTTGGTTAACCAAAATTGTGTGCGGCAAACCCAAAAACGGAAGTGCGCCGCGCCACAGCGGAACGCCTTCTTCCTGCTCTTCTCCCGGCACATGAAAACCGAGCATAGCCACATCAGGAACGCGAGCAATGCGAGCACCCACTTGTCCAGCCAAACGTAGGTGAGCGCCATCAATAGATGACATCACCATAGAAATTGGATTAAGTTGCTGACCCAATGTTTTAGAAAAGCTCGGATTGCGTTCATAACTACTCACCGCAATCACCACTCCGCTATTGGCTTTTACAAAAATATCTTTTCCGTTTTGAGTAGCACGCACACCAACCACTTTATTACCATCCATGATTAACTGCTCTACGTTCACGCCAGTATGCATGGGAATACCACGATCAAGCACGCCTTTAACATAGTAAGCAGCCAAACCAGGACCAGCACAACGTTCATCCTTTGTCAGGCGCTCACCCATCAATTCATAATTCCAGTTGAGCATGTTCGCTAAACCACCCCCATCGAACATTTCCTCGTGAGTCATGCTGTAAGGCACATG
>JBFKSL010000145.1:0-9270 GCA_041626995.1 Ketobacter sp.
GATTGATAAACCTGCGGTAGAGTATCTTGCAAATAACATTACCAGTGACATGTTGCATGGCATGCGTCCACCGGGTAGCTCGATTATTAAAATGGGCTGTCAACTTGGTTACTCTGAAGAGGTTGAAGGCAGCTCTGTGGGTACGGAAGTAACCCGAGACTTGCGGAATCAATAAGATATAAAGCATTAAACGGATTGCCATCTACTCCAAATGGCCGATTACACCTTTTACCCCCTGCGTTAATCTGAGTGCATTGATAGCAAACACCTGGATGCACCATGAATAACGCAGACCTAATCAATCTGTCTTTAGAACAAATTGCGGAAACCCTGGGCGACCCCACCGAACCGGTATTCAAACTGATGTTTCAACGCTTCCCCGATTTAGCGGATTTTCAGGGGGAAGATGACGATTGGCAGCACTATATGATTAAGGAAATTCTCACCAATTTTATGGAGTTTGGTGAGAAGCCCGATATGGCCACAGCCATTATTCGCGAAATGACAGAGCATCACCGTATGATTGGGGTATCTTTGGATATTTTTAAGGGCATGTATCAAGCGTTATTGGATACCTTAACCCCGGTGTTTAGTGGTCCCCACAAGGATGCAATGGTGGAAGTTTGGCAGAATACGGTGAGCCATATTCAGCACTCCATTGATTCTGCCGTTTAACTTAACACGCCTGTTTTTGCTCTGTTAAATCCACTTGCCCACTTAGGAAATAACATTCTGTGAGCAGGTTGTTAACCGCATTTAGTTCTATTTGAATTTGATCAATAAATTCATGCAACATGGACTGGGTGTACGCATGCAGTTCTGCATTTTTTAATAAGCCCTGCAACTTTATCATGCGATTCAAAGGCTCTTCACCATCGGGTAGCTCTGCCATACTTCGAATCAGTTGCTGTACGCAAAATAAAATGGATCGAGGAAAGCGCTGAGATTGAAATAAAAATTTCACCACATCGCTACGCCGAATACGCGCCTGCATAGCTTGCCGATACATTTGATAGGCCGTTAGGGATTTTAAAACACTCATCCATTGAATATTCTCGAACGGTCGTTTTTCCAAGCTTTCGTCTACCAACAGGTTTGCGGAACGCACATCGATGATACGCGATGTCATATCCGCTCTTTCCAGGTTTCGGCCCAGGCGAACAAATACATAACCTTGATCACGGCTGATGGTACCGGACAGCAAACCCACTATGGTTTGGCTACGTAAAATAATTTCGTTCAAATAGCTAAAACGGCCGCGCTTGGACAATGCTACGTTTAAATTATCTTTGGCATAATGACTCAATCCATTAATTTGTTCCCAAGCTTCGCGGGGAATCACATCCCGAATGGTGCGCGCATTTTCCCGCGCCCATTTCAATGAATTCAAAATACTCACCGGGCTATCCTGATCTTGTATCAGGTATTTCATTACCGTGCGTTCTTCGAAGTTATCGTACTTTTCTGTATAGGTGTCACGGGTTCCAGTGATATCTATTAACGGCTCCCAGCCAATGTTGGTTTTCTTTGGAATATCTAATATCAGGTTGGCGTTTACGTTAATTAAGCGCGCCATGTTTTCGGCACGCTCCAAATATCGCGCCATCCAATATAGGGTTTCGGCAACGCGAGCTAACATCAGGCTTCCTCCTCCACAATCCATGTGTCTTTACTGCCCCCACCCTGGGATGAATTGACTATCAGTGATCCTTTACGCAATGCCACGCGAGTTAAGCCACCCATGGTTACGGAAACTTCCTCTCCACTTAATATAAAGGGGCGCAAATCCAAATGTCTTGGCTCTAGCTTGTGTTCTGCAAATGTGGGCGCAGTTGATAAGGATAAGGTAGGCTGTGCGATATAATTACGGGGATCGTTCTGAATTAATTTGGCAAACTTTTCCCGTTCTTTTTTACTGGCATTAGGGCCAATCATCATGCCATATCCGCCTGATTCATTAGCGGGCTTCACCACCAATTCATCCAGGTGGGCCAGCACGAAATCCTGTTCTTCTTGGTACATGCAACGATAGGTTGGCACGTTGGGTAAGAGCACTTCTTCATTTAAATAGTATTTAATGATTTCCGGCACAAAAGCATACACCACTTTGTCGTCAGCCACTCCGGCGCCCGGAGCATTGGCCAATGCCACGTTACCTTTTTTCCATGCGCGCATTAAGCCAGGCACGCCCAACATTGAATTCGGATTAAAGGCTTCCGGGTCAAGAAATAAGTCGTCTATGCGCCGATAAATTACGTCAACTCGCTGTAATCCACTGACGGTGCGCATGTAAACGCAATCGTCGTCCTGCACGACTAAGTCGCGACCTTCTACCAGTTCACATCCCATCTGTTGCGCCAGGTAAGAATGTTCAAAATAAGCGGAATTAAAAATGCCAGGGGTCAGTACAACAATTTCGGGGTAATCATCCGGCCGTGGCGATAGGGATGTGAGCATATCGAACAGCTGAGAGCAGTAGTCATCCACCGGCTGAATACTCATGCTATCGAATAACTCGGGAAATACTCGTTTCATCACGGAACGGTTTTCCAACATGTAGGAAACACCGGAAGGCACTCTTAGGTTATCTTCCAACACGTACATGGTGCCATCACCATCGCGCACTAAATCCGATCCACAAATGTGTGCCCAGATATTTCGTGGTGGCGAGACGCCCATACATTCTTTACGAAAGTTTACTGAGTTGGCTAACAGTTCTTGCGGAAAAATTTTGTCTTTAATAATTTTTTGATCGTGATAAATATCATCGATAAAAAGATTGAGCGCATGCACCCGTTGCTTTAGCCCCCTCTCAATATCATCCCACTCGGTTTTGGGAATGATGCGCGGCACAATATCCACCGGCCAGGAGCGATCAATGGAGCCTTCTTCTTCGGTATACACCGTGAAGGTGATGCCCATTTCTTTGATGGACAACTCGGCAACAGCTTTGCGGGTTTCCAATTCTTCAGGACTGAGGGTGGCGAAGTAATCCACTAACGGCTTGGAATAACCTCGCGCTTTTCCACCAGACTGCATTAGCTCGTCAAAGAATTTTCCCGTGTCGTATTCTTTCCAATTTACAGGCATAAGTTTCGCTTTTCATAACAGGCTACTGTTCTATGCGGATGACATCTACAAACACATCCAGTTTGTGCTCGTCTCCCCCATAAATAACACCTTTCAGTGGGGTTACGTCTGCAAAATCTCTGCCAAAGGCCAAGGTGATGTATTGCTCATTTGGCATTTGGTTGTTGGTTGGGTCGAACTGCATCCAGCCATCCTCCAGCATGTACACCGCAAACCAGGCATGGGAGGCATCGGCACCTTCTAGTTTTTCTTCTCCTGGTGGCGGTTGGGTTTCTAAATAGCCGCTCACATAGCTGGCAGGTATTCCTAATGATCGCACGCACGCAATGGCCAAATGCGCGAAGTCCTGGCACACACCCCGCCGATGTTCCAATACGGTTTTTAATGGCGTGCTGATGGAGGTAAACGTTGGGTCATATTTAAAATCGGTGAAGATGCGCGTGTTGAGTTCGCGCACCGCTTCCATAACGGATCGGCCCGGTGTAAAGGATTCTTTCGCATAGGCTTTTAGCTCCTCCAACAACGGAATGAGCGGCGAGGGCAGCACGTATTCCCGCATGGGGATCACTTCGGGGTCGGCGGATGTTTGCACGCTGTCGCGCACCCATTCCCAGGAACAGCCACCGGCAAAGAGAGATTGCTGGGAATGGTCCAGCACCTGCACTTCACTGTGCACGGTGACCGAGAGTTCTTTGTGGGGCTGCAAGATATCAAAGCTGGTGACGTTGTTGCCAAAATAATCGAATCGTTTTTGTATGGAATCCGGTACAGGGTGAATCACAAAACGATTACGCGCACAGGTTTGGTGCATGTTGTTTAGGGGTGACATTCGGGCTTCATTGAAACACATGCTCACCGGGTTATCGTATATGTAACGGGTGGTGTGTTTGATGCGGTATTTCATTCCGGTAACTCCAGTGGTGTCATGGGCACCAGCTGACGCACACTCTGGGTATGGGTAAAGTATCGTTGATGCATAATCTCAGACACTTTCTCCAATTTGCGATCCACATTATCCAATAACTTGGCGAGGTTTTTTCGGGTTGCCGATTCTTCATTAATATTGGCCAGCTTTTCCACTTCTGCCAGCTTAATTTCTGTGCTCACTTGTAATATCAAGCGCTGCTCTCGATTGAGCTGATGGGAAATTGAGTTTTGACTACCGGGTAACTCATCAAGCAGAGATTTAATTTCTTCAACCTGATAAGCCAACGAGCGAGGATGACGTTCATCCAGCAGCATGAGATCCAACACGGTGAAGATATGCTGTACCGAACGGTAGCGACGGCGGTGCGTGATCAGGCTTTCATGATTGATTAATGTGGCTTCCAAGAGCAGGTGTTCGGGCACCTCACCGGAGTAATCCACAAAACAGGTGCGCACGTAGGTGACGAGCTGCAACGCCCGTTCAATGCGCCGCCCCACACACAATAAATACCAACCGTGATCGTGTGGCGTGCTTTCCTGCACCTGACCAGAGAAGGCCATGATCGAACCTAAGAGTTTATCTAGCTCGGTTTGCAAAAGAGAAAATTGTCGCTTGTTGCTGCTGAGCGTTTGCGTACCTTCGTCGATATCATCCACCACGCGCCAGGTATCTACCGACCATAGGTCACGCACGTTATAAGCACTCTGCAACAGTGAACCGAGCGTGCCCACCAAACCACTGCGGTGCTTAGGATTCAATACCATATCCAATATATGCGGGTGAGGTGCTGCCAGTTTTTTCTCTGCATCTTCACCGGTAAAACCGGGGTATATGTAGGTAAAGTGAGTGAATGTGCGCAGCAGATGCTTTACCACAACCTGATCGGACTCATCCTGATAGTCATCGTAGTCTGCCAATTTACTGAGCACCGTGCGAATCAGCCGCACCAGGCCTTCTGAGCGCTCGGCATAGCGGCCTACCCAGAACAAATTTTCGCCGGAGCGGGAGGGCAATACCCCTTCGCCCAGGGACAGGGTATCCAGCTGGCGCAGGGATGGCCACAGGCTGGCTTGGTGAATCGGTTTATCCGCCAGTATCCAGGTATCTTTCGACAGACCGCCGGTTTGGTTGGATATGAACAGGCTGCCTTCGTCCTGGGCCACCCGCGTTAAACCGCCGGGCATCACATCGTAATCATCCTGATAAGCAGTGAGGAAAGCTCGAAGCAATACGCGGCGAGGCACGATGTCTTTACTTCGCAAGGATGGCGCGCTGGAACAGCTCAGCACCTGTTGCCCCACATAGAGGTGAGGCTCGCGCAGGATACGCTGTTTGAGTTGCTCCATTTCATTCTTACTGAGCTGCGAGCAAAATATCGACGGTGCACGCCGGTCGATGGTTTTAATCACCAATTCCGGCAGGTGCTCCAATACGTATTTGCGTTCTTTTTCCTGACCACACCACCAGCTGGCGGCGGTGGGCAACAAAATTTCTTCGCCTAACCATTTCTTGGCAATATTAGGCAGAAATGGCATCAGCGCAGGGCTTTCCAAGATATTAGAGCCCAAATGATTGGCAATCACGACGTTGCCCATGCGAGCGGCTTGCAGCAAGCCCGGCACCCCCAGATGAGAATCCTCGCGCAGCTCTAATGGATCACAGAAGGAGTCGTCCACCCTGCGCACGATGATATCCACCTGTTTGAGGCCGTCCAAAGACTTCATCCATACCTTACCTTCGCGCACGGTGAGGTCTTCCCCTTGCACCAAGCTGTAACCCAAGTAGGAGGCCAGATAGGCATGTTCAAAATAGGTTTCGTTATGGGGTCCAGGGGTTAGGATAACCACCCTTGGCTCTTCTTTGCGCTGTGGTATCAAGCCTGCCAGCATGGTGCGCAAGTGCCTGAAAAATATAGACAATCTGTGAACCTGGGTGCGCCGAAATTCATCCCCCATTACTCGCGTCATGGCCATCCGGGTTTCCAGAGCATAGCCCGCACCGGACGGTGCCTGGGTGCGGTCACCAATCACCCACATACGTCCATCGGGGCCCCTGGCGAGGTCGGCAGCATAAAGCAGAAGATGGGGAATATCGTCTATTTGCACCTTATCGCAGGCCCGCAGAAAACCCTGGTGAGCGTAGATGAGCTCTGCTGGAATCAAGCCCTCTTTGATCAGACGACGCTCACCGTAGATATCCCGTAGCACCATGTTCAGAAGACGAGCACGCTGCCTGAGCCCCACACTAATAGCGCTCCAATCGGTGCTGTTCATCACCAAAGGAATGGGGTCGAGCTGCCAAGTGCGCTGCTGGCCTTTCGGGTCGCTATAGATATGGTAGGTTACGCCGTTTTCCCGCAGCAAACGACGGGTTTCCACCCTGCGACGCTCTAGCTCGTCACCACCCAAGCCAACCAAGTCACCCATTAAATGACGCCAGTGCGCATTTACTGCTCCGGACTTGGACCACATTTCATCATAGCCACTGCTGTTTTCGGCATAGCTGGCGAGGGCTTCATCCACGTTAGTAATAACCTTTGGCTGGCTTGAGTTTTTAGGATTGGTTTTGTCTTGCAAGTTGGATTCCATAGCCAGCGAATGGCCCCGTGTAAGGGCGAGGTTATTAATAATCAGGATAGAGTACGCTGTGTGGGGTGCAAATCAAGAGGGGAGATTTAATATTCAGTGGTATGTTTGCAGCAGTATGGTGCCATAATTGTGTGCATTCTAAGAACAAGGAGTACAAGGGATGACCATCAGAAAAGCTACGCAGGCAGACATTCCCCAGGTCGCAAACTTAGTGAACTCACTGGCCCATTTTTATTTAGAAGAAGGCCGATTGGATCTGCCAAACTGGTTCAGCAATACGTTATCCCATTCTGCCTTTGCGCAGCGTTTTAAAAGCCCTGATTTTATGAATTTTATTTATGAAGAAGCCGATACCGTTGCGGGTTATATTGCGTTGAGAAACAACCAACATCTTTATCATCTTTTTGTTTCATCAACACATCAACGCAAAGGCATAGCCCGACAGTTATGGCAGCATGTAAAAGCACTATCAGGCAGCGATCACTTTACGTTAAGGTCATCGCTCTATGCTGTTCCGGTTTATGCAAAACTGGGGTTTAAGATTTGTGGTAATGTTGGTTGCAAAGATGGCATTGGATTTCAGCCCATGGAATTATTTATATAGCTGCTTCCTATTCTAATAAAGCCAACCGGTTTTAAAAGAAACCCCCACCACTACAAACAACACTGAAATAATGGTCACAGGTATAATGTGCCACGCCATATCCACTAAGGAATCAGCACTAAGTTTAGGAATCACGCGAAAGCGAGCGTCAAGGGCAAAGCAAAATGTTAACGCTAACAATGTGAGCTTTGCCATAATGCCATAGGCCAATGGATTATTTAGATTTACCCATTCGGCAAGATCAGGAAGATAGTTATGGGCCAACCAAATACCCGTTATAATTTGGATGATCAGGGCTGGCATGCCAATCTTTTCATAGACAGATTCAAACGCCAACAACTGCTCGGCAGAACGCTCCCTTAAAACTTTGGGTAACACGACAACCGCCAACACAATATGTCCACCGGTCCAAATCGTAGCCGCCAGTATATGGAGCAGAAGTAAGATGCCGTACATTAGATTGATCTCATGAGTAAATAATTAACGCTAATATTTTATTCATTGCTTTTCAACTGCTATCGCCGAGCCTTCCTCAAATCTAACGTATACGGATATTCCTGATTAACCTCCTCTACGGGCGGCGTCATAGGCCCGGGCGGGTTGCCGTGGGGATAAAACTTATCCTCACTATTAATATACGGCCGTAATTCTGGTGGAATTTCTATAGTACCTTGACTGTGGCCATACTCCCAGAAACGACTGATTCGTCGACCTTCTGCTTCATAGGCATTAACGGGGAAAGCATCATAACTCCGTCCGCCCGCATGATGCACATGATAAGTGCAGCCACCAATAGAACGACCATTGAAGGTATCTACAATATCGAACACTAGCGGAGAATGAATCCCTATCGTCGGGTGCAAGGCCGAAGGCGGTTGCCAGGCACGATAACGAATGCCAGCAACGTACTCACCATGCACGCCGGTATTTTTCAACGGCACCTGTCGGCCATTACAGGACAACACATAACGGCCGTCGCTTAAACCTTTCACCTTCACCTGCATGCGCTCCACAGAGGAATCCACAAATCGTGCCGTTCCTGATCGCGTGACTTCCTCGCCCATAACATTCCAGGGCTCGATGGCGGTTTGCAGTTCCAACTCGATGTCACGAATGTTAACGCGACCATAGTGGGGAAAGCGAAATTCAAGGAAAGGTTCGAACCATTCTAATTGGAAAGGATAACCCTGTTGTTGCATGAAATCACAGACATCACGCAGGTCTTCCCATACATAATGGGGCAACATAAATCGATCATGCAGTTCAGTTCCCCAACGCACCAAGCGGTGTTCATAGGGTTTATTCCAAAATAACGCCACCAAGGTGCGCAGCAATAACATTTGCACCAAACTCATTCGCGCATGAGGTGGCATTTCAAAGGCGCGAAATTCTAAAATACCTAAACGACCACTGGCAGAATCCGGCGAATACAACTTATCAATGCAAAATTCAGAACGATGGGTATTGCCAGAAATATCCACCAATAAATTTCGCAACAAGCGATCCACTAACCAGGGGCTGGCGACCTCGCCCTTTGGCATTTGAGAAAAGGCAATTTCCAATTCGTACAAACTTTCATGACGGCCTTCATCCACTCTCGGTGCCTGACTGGTAGGGCCAATAAATAAGCCAGAAAATAGATAAGACAAACCGGGGTGATGCTGCCAAAATGTAATTAGACTGCGCAACACATCAGGTCGGCGCAACAGTGGTGAATCCGCAGGTGTTTCACCCCCCAGGGTAACGTGGTTACCGCCACCGGTACCGGTGTGGCGGCCATCAATCATAAATTTTTCCGTACCCAAACGACAACGATGGGCAATATCGTAAAGATCCACCGTGTTGTCGTGCAACTCTTGCCAGCTGGTACAGGGGGCCACATTAACTTCAATCACACCAGGGTCTGGCGTTACCATAAATTTGGCTAAGCGGTTATCTTTTGGCGGCTCGTAACCTTCCAGCACCACGGGCATTTTTAAGTGTTGTGCAGTGGTTTCAATGGCATTAATCAACGCAATAAAGTGCTCCGCATTGGCAAGCGGCGGCATAAATACGTACAC
>JBFKSL010000146.1:0-9218 GCA_041626995.1 Ketobacter sp.
CATTATTAAAGATTTTGAAGAGCTAATAAACGAAGAAGGCACCAACAAAGAACGAATTCTACAGATGAACTACCTGTTTAAGGTGCAGGTTCAGGAGTGGAAAAATGTACTGTTGCGTGGATACGACGATAAAAAGCGAGACAAGTATTGGAATGCCTTCCACAAAAAAGAAGCGGAAATTCAACAGATCGGTGGTGAGTTGATTCAAGGTCTAGATGGAGACGTAAAAGAAAAGGTTCAATCCTTTATTGCCGCTCACAGCAATATGTCAAAGGCTTACCAACAAGGCTTTAATGAGTTTGTTGAATCCAATTACAACCCCAAAGTGGGTGACGCTGCGGTGAGTGGTATTGACCGTGAGCCAGCAAAGTTACTGAATGAAGCTGTTTCATTGTTGGGTGAAATAGAAACCCTGCATACCCAGAAGGCAACAGATGCCGCATCCACAGTGATATCCACGGTGATTCCCATGGCCCTGGTGGCGGTGGTTTTAATTGCGGGCTCGGTTATATACGCAGTGAACAATATTATCGTGCAGCCCCTCAATACGTTGATTTCTGGTATCCGAAGTATGTCTCGTGGCGATTTTAGCCAGGCCATCGATTGTGATGCCAAGGGTGAAATTGGGATATTGATGAACGATGTGGGCGTGATGCGGGATAGTCTGGTCACCATGATCCGTCAGGTGAATAACAGTGCAACTATGCTGGATGATTCTTCCAATAGCCTTCAGAATATGATGGGTGAATTACTGAGCCAGAGCGATAACGTTCAGAATCGCACCCAATTACTGGCTACCGCCACCAATGAAATGACTTACGCTTCCCAGGAAGTGGCCAACAATGCATCGGGTGCCGCTGAAGCCGCTCAAGAGGCCGATGCCGGGGCAAGGGAAGGCACTGAAGTGATGAACAACACCATCGCTTCCGTAAATCAATTGGAAGCAGACGTGCAAAACGTTGCCAACGTCATGAGCAAGCTGTCGGAAGATACATCAAAAATTGGCAGCGTGTTGGATGTTATTAAAGGTATTGCCGAACAAACCAACCTGCTGGCATTGAATGCGGCCATTGAAGCAGCCCGAGCCGGTGAACAAGGTCGTGGTTTTGCCGTAGTGGCGGATGAAGTTCGCACATTGGCCCAGCGCACCCAAGAATCCACCGAAGAAATTCATCAAATTATCAGTGCAGTGAGCAGCGGCACCCATGATGCGATTAAAGCCATGGAAATCAGCCAGCAACGTACCGCCGAGAGCGTGGAGCTTTCGCAAAAAGCCGGAACGGCGATAAACAGTGTCACTCAAGCGGTGGATGCAATTAAAGGCATGAATACCCAAATTGCCACCGCTGCCGAAGAACAAAGCTCAGTAGCCGATGACATTAACAGTAACATCAACGGCGTTGCCCAGCTGGCGCAAGAAACCCACGAAGTGGTGGAACAAAGCCGTGATATCACGAAAAAACTCGCGGATTTGGCCAGTAACTTCCGCAGCTTGGCTGGTCAGTATCGAACCTGATCAGCCTACAACAAAACCAGAGTGCCCAAACCCAAGAACGCCACAAAGCCCACAATATCGGTTACCGTAGTAAGCACTACCGACCCGGAAAGCGCCGGGTCGAGTTTCAATTTATTTAACAGCACTGGAATACCCACGCCACTCAATGCCGCCGCAATGATGTTCATCAAAATGGCCAAGGCAATAACAAAGCCTAAGGCTGGCATGCTAAACCAATAGGCCGCCACAATACCGATCACCACAGCCCAAATGGCACCGTTCAAACCACCCACTTGCAGTTCTTTTTTCAGCAGAGCCATACGGTTGGCCTTGGTCACCTGCCCCAACGCCAAACCTCGAATGATCAACGTTAAGGTCTGACTGCCTGCAATGCCACCCATACTGGCAACCACCGGCATTAACACCGCCAAGGCAACCGCCTGTTGTAACGTGGCTTCAAACAAACCGATAAACCAGGATGCCAAAAAAGCGGTTAATAAATTAATGCCCAACCACAAGGCACGATTCTTGGCACTCTTGGTTACTGGCGAAAATAAATCCTCGTCTTCATCCAAACCGGCACTGGCCATCACCTGGCCTTCAAAATCCTCATTTACAATTTCGCAGGCGTTGCCAATATGAAAACGACCAATCAGGCAATCGTTTTCATCCACCACCGGCAAGGCAGTAAAGCCAGAACCTTGCACTTTTTTAGCGGCGGCGACAGCATCGTCTTTGTCGGCAATAATGGGAAAGGTTTCTTCTGAAAGATCCACTAAATGTAAGTGATCAGGCGCACCCACGATGGCACCAATGCGCACCGCTTCAGAAAAATGCCCAGCACGGTTCACTAAAAAAATGGTGTCGGTGTATTCTGGTAACTGACGGCGTAATAAACGCAAGCCATCACGCACGCGCGCATTCAAAGGCAGCGATAACAATTCACGGTTAACCCAGTGGCCCGCCACATCATCGTGATACTGTTGTGCATCCTGATAATAGCGCCGTTGCTGTTCGTCCATGGCACGCAAGGCACGGTCGATTAACCTATTGGGCAGGGAATCGGCCAGCTCCAGCAAGTCTTCCGAATTCATCCCTTCGAATAGACTGTCCAGCTCTACCAACGACATGGCATCCAGCAGGCTTTCCCGCGGATCGCCACGCATTTCCACCAGAATATTCAGTTGTTCACTGGGCTTAATGTTTTGCCACGCCGCAACCCGCTGCGCCACCGGCAAGGATTCCAACAACAAAGCAATTTCTGCCGGTTCCTGAGTGGCAACGATCTTTTGCATCACTTGTTCTTGATCGTCTTCCGAGGCAACAACCTCTTCGATTAAATCGGGCAATTCATCAGACATATCAAATCCTTAACAGACAGAAGCATGGTAGCAACCAGCACTATAGAGACGCTGAGACCCCACTAAAAGGCACAGGTTCTGCAAAATTTAATGTGGATTCTGTCTTTATAGAACACAGCCTGCAAAAGCGAAATGGAAAGCCACGAGAATCCCCATGGGCGACGATAGCAATTCAAGCAACAATTCGAGTAACAGCAACGACTTCCACTACCCCAAGTGCCGCACGGCGGACCAATGGTTCGACCTGCACTACCACTACGACGACCTGTACATGACGCCCATTGCCGACATGCCATTCGAAGTGGTGTGCGAACGCGATCCGTCGATCAAACAACGGGGGGTGACAGACGCGGAAGGCAAAGCCCATGTGGAAGGCCTGATACCTGGCCCGTTACAAGTGCACTTTAACCCCGACAGTGATGCCGCTGAACAGCAGCAAGCCGCCCAGCTGCGCAAAGAACTGAAGCAAACTCTGGATAGTGTGATCGCGGGCGTCGAAGCCGACGCAGTCAGCAAAGAAGCCACATGGCAGGAAACCGGCACCATTACCAAGGGAGCAGTTTACGTTGGCGCCTTTATGCACGGCGTGTGGGAAGGGGCCACCGAATTTGTCGACTTTATGCAGCAGGCCGCCGCCATATTGGCCAAGGCCGGTATGGCCTATCTGGACGTGTGGGAAGCCATCATCACCGGCAACATCAAAACCCTGCAAACCAAACTGGCCCAGGCCCAGGAAGCGGGCGAAGAAATGACCGATTCTGCTGTGGAAACCTTCGAAAACCTGTTTCTGCTGCTGTCGGACGAAGAAGTGCGCGACATGCTGTACGACTTTCCGGAACGCTACTGGGACGCCCACCACAGTGTCGATCAGGTACACATGGCAGGCAGCGCGGGCTCCGACATCGTAGTGGGCCTGGTGATTGGTGCCCTAAGTGGCGGCGCTGGCGCGGTGGCCATGGCGGGCAAATCCGTGGCCAAAGGTGGCCAAGCCATGAGCAAAGCCATGGGCCTGATAAAAGACCTGGCCAAAACCCTGAAAAAAATCAAAGGCAAACTCAGCTTTAAAGGCAGCACCCAATCCAAAAAACGCTACAACATCAAACCCGACCGACCCAACAAACCCCATAACAGCCACCACAGTGGCGACACCAGCAAACCCGGCACCAACCGCAACGGCGATGTGTGCGATGCCAACAGTAAAACCTGCGTGGATGGCGAACCCATCAGCATGATCACCGGCGAAGAACTGCTGGAGCAAGAAGACTTCGCCCTACCCGGTTTAATTCCCCTGGCCTGGACACGCTTCTACCGCACCTCCAACGACCGCAACAAAGGCCTGGGCCACGGCTGGACCTTCCCCACCTGCGAAACCTTGCAAGTGGGCAACGACGCCATCCTTTACAACGACCGCGAAGGCCGCCAAATCACTTTCCCCGTGCCCGACATTGGCCAGTTCTCCAGCAACAGCTTTGAAGGCCTGTTCCTGCATCGTGAATGGCACAACATCTTCTACCTGAAACAACCCGGCCAGCCCGACAAACTGTTCATCAGCCCACAAGGCATTAGCAACACCGCCACCGGTACCCTGCGCCTGGGCGCCCTGATCGACAGCGTGGGTAACCGCTGGGATTGCTTCTATAACGACAAACAGCTGATCGAACGCATGGAATCCAGCTGGGGCGACGTGCTGCACTTTCAGCCCAACGTGCGTGGCATGGTGGAAAGCATCCACGATGGCAACGGCAAAGTGCTGGCCCGCTACCACTACAGCAGCCAAAACGACCTAATCGCCGTAGAAGACGCCGGTGGCGACGCCGAACAATTCCAATACCAAAACCACATCATCACCCAACGCACCCTGCGCACCGGCTACAGCTTCCACTTCCAATGGGATCAATACACACCCCAAGCCAAATGCCTACGCCAATGGGGTGACAACGGCAACTACGACTACCAGTTTGAATGGAACCCGCAACAGCGCATCAACAAATCCATCGACAGCAACGGCGGCGTGCGTGAAATCCACTACAACCGCAAAGGCCTGGTAGAAAAAGAAATCGACCCGGAAGGCAACACCACCCATTACGAATACGACGCCAAAGGCCGCAAAATCAAAACCATCGACGCCATGGGTTTTGAACACCAAACCCACTACGACGATGCTGGCAACGTCTGCGCCGAAGTGGACAGCGCCGGGGGTGGTTACAACATACTCTATGATGAAGACAACCGCCCCATATGCTACAACGATGCCGAAGGCAACAACTGGGCGCGGGAATACAACGACCAAGGCCTGGTAAGCAAAACCATTGATGCAGAAGACAACGAAACCCAATACTTCTACAACGCATTGGGCCTGCCGGAACTGATCATCAACCCCCTGGGCCACAAACGCATACTGGCCTGGAACGAAAAAGGCCAACTGCAAACCCAAGCCCTGATCGACCCGGCGCAAAACGATGCAGCCCAACAGCCCGAACCCACCCACTACCACTACGACCCACTGGGCAACGTGGCCCGCGTGCAGCAGGGCAACCAAACCACCCGCTACCAGCACAACGCCAAAGGCGACGTAACCGCCATATACTACCCAGACGGCGGCACCGCCCAACTGCAATACAACGCCAACCGCCAACTCACCGCCTACACCGATCCACTACAGCGCACCACCCGCTTTGAATACGATGGCCTGGCCCAAATTACCCGGCGCATCGACCCAGCCGGACAAACCCTGCACTACCAATACGACAAAGAACGCAATTTGGTAGGCCTGATCAACGAAAAAGGCGAACACTACCAACTGAAATACGACGCCAACGAACGCCTGATTGAAGAAATCGGCTTTGATGGCCGCGTGCAGCAATACGAATACAACCCGCTGGGCCACCTGATTGCCCACATCGAAGGCCGCTTTGAAGCCACCGAACAAGGCCAACAGCAACAAACCGAAAACACCACCAAATTCGAGCGCGACCCCATGGGCCGCCTGCTGCAAAAACAAGCCCCCGACGGCGACACCACCACCTTTGCCTACAACAAAAACGGCCAACTGATCAGCGCCGCCAACCGCCATCGCACCCTGGCGTTTGAATACAGCCCCAACGGCCAATTGCTGGCAGAACAGCAAGACCAACACAGCCTGCTGCACCAATACGATCCGCTGGGCAACCGCAGCGGCAGCACCCTGCCCGGCGGCCACCAACTGGCCTATGAATACGACCCCCTGGGGCAATTCACCGCACTGACCTTTAACGGCCACAACCTTACCCAAGTGCAGCGCAACCAACAGGGCCAGGAAATTGGCCGCACCCAAGGCAATGTACGAGCCGGGTTTGATTACGACCCCGCCGGGCGATTAACCCGCCATTGGGTGCAGCAGCAAGGTGCCCGAGAAGTGCTGATTGATCGGCAGTATCAATATGATCAGGCTGGCAGGCTGGGGCAGATTGATGATTTAAGAAAAGGCCGAACTCAATACCACTATGATGCCTTGGATCGGTTGAAAGCGGTTGAGGGTTATGCGGCAGAAGAGTTTAGTTTTGACCCGGCGGGGAACGTGCTGAGCGGCCAGAACCATTCACGAGCCAACCAGCAATCAAACGTAGGCCAAGGTAACCGCTTGGCGTTTCATGGCGACCGACACTTTGCTTACGATGATCGTGGCAACCTGATCGAAGAGAAACGCGGAACGGGCGGCAAGCTCAGCACCACTTACACCTACAACAGCCAAAACCAACTGATTAAAGTTGAAAAAGAAGGCCAAGCCTTCGAATACGTTTACGACCCCCTGGGCAGACGCATTAAAAAGAAAGATGCCTTTGGCGAAACGGAATTTCTGTGGAGCGGCGATGTGCTGCTCAAAGAAACCCGCAACCATCAGGAAAAACTGTATTTATACGAGCCCAACAGCTTCAAGCCGCTGTGCTTTATAGAACAGAACCAGGTTTTCTACTACCACCTTGATCACCTGGGCACCCCCCAGGAAATGACTGACTGGGAAGGTAAGGTTGTTTGGAGCGCACAGTATCGGGTGTATGGTAATGTAGCCCGCAAGGATGTGGAGCAGGTTGAGAATAATATTCGGTTTCAGGGCCAGTATTATGATGTGGAAAGTGGGTTACATTATAATCGGCATCGGTTTTATGATCCGAGGACGGGGCAGTTTACTCAGCAAGATCCGATAGGGTTGTTGGGGGGTGTTAACAGCTATCAGTATGCGCCGAATCCGAGTGGGTGGGTTGATCCGCTGGGGTTAACTTGTAAGGAAGGGAATGGCTCTAATTCGAACAGGCCAAAGGTAGTTCCCGGTAAATATAACCTTACGAAAGAAATGGATCCTATGTTTAAGAGAGAGGAAGATCCAGACTTCTATCACCCAGTATGGGGAAGCGATACGGTTAAATATTTGGATGATAATGAGCTCCTTGAACATGAACTTGGAGTTCAGAATGGGAAGCTCGTACATGCGCATGGGCCATTAGCTGGGACCCCTTTTGATACCGCAGAGGCGTCGACATTTTTCTCTGGTGATGGAAAGGCTATTTTTGTTATGACACCAGACGGTCGAGTGTTCGCATCAACATTTCAAGAACCTGGTAAATTTCACCATTCTAGTTTAGCGCAAGGGAAGCCGGTTGCGGCTGCTGGAGAGCTAACAGTCATTGATGGTAATTTGGTTGAAGTGTCAAATAAAAGTGGACATTACCAGCCGACACAAAAGATGAATGATCAGCTGATCGAAGAATTAAAAGATCGTGGTTTGCCAGAAGATGGCACCTTTGGTTTGGATAATGTGATGAGATCGGGTTATAAAGATCCGATTGACCCACCAGAGGATTTTAATATTGAACCGCCATATATACCTGAGGATTGGAATGATGACTGGTAGAATTGAAAACCCAGAAATGAAAACGGCACTAAATCTGGTGCTCTATGAGTTATACCATGTGGATTCTATCAAAGATGTTACGTTTGATCAGAAAGGAGCTAATTATTATTTACGTATGCCTGCTGAAAAAAGAGCCCGTATTAAAAAGGCATTAGATTGGGCGTTAGAGAACAAAGATCTGGATTTCAATAGCTTCTTACCTAATCAACAGCATATCGATAATGGAGACATTATATCGTTTATAGAAATTCTAAAAGATGGGTTCGAAGAGTTCAGAATTTCGTAATGGTGTGTGCTCAGATCAGAAAATAAAGGCAATAACTTAGGAAATATTTCTAAGGCTCTTATCAAAAGGACTGCATATAAACTGTGCTTGGCGACAAAAAATTATTCCCTTTGTATCTAATTTGAAGTTTTATGTTGATTTGTTAAATGCAAGCAAAGGATTTACTTAAAAAGCTAGAGAGCCAAGACAAGCATCAAATAATGGATGCTGTTTGGGGAATCTTAGATTGTACAAATAAGAGCATCCTAACTGAGCTATTACCACATGTCTCAAGTCTAAAGAAACAAGTTAAGAAAGTAGATATGGGTGGAATGGTCTACAAAAACTCAGACCACTTTTTAACAGCAATGAACTATATCAAAACACTTTGTGATGGAGGCTGTTATTGCTCTTTATTTCAATCAACATCATTATTTGGTCCCGAATCTCAAGAAGATCACGGTCATGTTAGAATTGTCTCAAGAATCAGTAATGTGGAATTATTTGAAGTTAACTTCGAAGTAGAGTGCTTATATTGTCAAAGAAGATACAGCGTTAGAGAAGTTCACGGGTGGCATGTGCCTTGGTATGAATGGATTCAAATGACTTAAAGTTAGTTGTGGTCATTTTTAGAATTAGCTATGCGCTTGTTGTTGATATGTTGCAACATTATATAGGCTCAGATTGTTAGAACTAGGGATAAGTGGTGAAACTGGATACAACTCTAGGAAAAGAATCAACAACAATACAATGGCAATACCAGGGAGAAAAAGTTTCTATATTATTGCCTGGCAGAGTTGAAGCTGTATATTCTGATTCAAAAGATCTAATAGTTGCAGTTGGAACAGATGGTGTTGTGCATTTTCTAAATTTAGATGGCTCTGTTTTTTAGGAATTTTCCTTTGAAAATAAGGAAAGTCGTAAACTATATATTCTAACTAAAAGCTCTTTGACCGATCTGGGCGTTACAATGGTTTTGGCTCATGATCCAGAGTTTGAAAATGAAAGATTTTGGCAGTATGAAATTGATTGGAAGGCTAAGAAAATAAGCGGGCCAATAAATAAGTGGAGATAAGATAAACTTGTATAGTAGATTCTAAATCTGCAGTCCTTGTAAGTCCGCTTTCGGCCAAAAGCGGACATCTGAAACTTCCTCTCTAACTATCTACATCATCAAAAATTGAGCGTTCTACAACACTTGAAGAAATA